>JAATVT010000113.1 GCA_014523685.1 Nitrososphaerales archaeon TH5893 | reverse complement strand
CGTATTAAGGAGAAGGTCGTAGGTTTCATTGACACTCCCTTCGATTGAGTTTTCGATTGGGATCACTGCAAAGTCAACAGCCCCTGATTCCAGACTTTGAAACACGATTTGGAATGATTTCGCAGGAAGTAGCTCAGTTTTTGGAAATTGACTTAGTGTCGCCATCTCTCCGTAGGCACCAGGTTCACCTTGAAATGCAACCTTCTGTGTTACCATACGGCCATTGACTTAATTGTTTCCAATTTTATGAATTAACAGTAAAGTATCCTTGCCATAATCGTGGGTCAATTTCCTGTCTTCGTATACTCCGCATTCGATGCATTTTATGGTATTATTGTTCACACGCACAGTGTCTCCCCCACAATTAAAACAAATAGTATAAAGTACCCCAAACTCTTTTTCGTCTATCACTATATGAATTGTTGAATTCAACAAGCTTACCACTCTACCTTTAATAATATCCCCTACCCTAAAGATAATTTTTCCTCCCCTTCGATCCCCTCTATCCCGTCCCCATCCTCCTCCACTGACTCGGGCAGATGTAATCGCAGAGAAACCAGAGGATGATTTCTTATCATTTATGAACAAGATCCGAATTGATAGCATGCTTCCAAACAACATTTCTACATACCCAACTAGAATATCCCCAATTTTTGGCAAAATAGGAGAATTACTTTGATCGATTCTTACGACTCGAGTTCTGAAATCATAGACCTTCTTTCCGACCGTCGTCGAACGGATTGAACCATTATCAACATACGTATTTTTTCCGCTCTCAAATTCCTCTATAGATGCTAAATGCTCACCTGGAAGGATGGGAGAGTTTGTATACTGATCATTTTGATGTCTTTTCTGATTGCTCATTGAGTTAGTACAACCCACGTATCGGGTCTTTGAAGTTATAACTGTTACACTATGAACTGATTCATGTCATTAACTAGAAATCATATTCATTCGGAAGTTAAGGTCAAAACCTGAAATTGTGTTCCCGTCTTCAGATAAGCGCGTATAGTAATACACGCGGGCTAGTTTTTGATTTAAATTTCTAGGTTATGGTCATAGAACCCTGTCACATACAAGTCAAAAGGTAGAGCTCATGTAGGATCAAGAAACTAAATATGGGTCTATTGTCTTAGTACTTTCGTTCTAGTATGGAGATTTTAGAGGACAGTACGCTAGCAAAATATCTTTTTGGGAGATATTCATCTAACCCAAAGAATTGGAATTTTATTATATCAACAAGCTCCCACCGAGATGGATTTTTCGACGCGACCGTATCGAGCACAGATGAAGTATGGCAACTCAAGATTGATTCCATTTATAAACCTCGCCCAATGGTGCTAGGTACAAAAGTAGACATAGATTCCATCAAAATCGAGAGACGACTTGGCAGGGGTATGGCTCCGTTTGGCTATAGGAAGCTCGATCCTTCGATAATGATGAATTTGTTAAGGCAGTTATCTGAAGAACAATATTCGAATGCCACTGCCAAAGAAGTAGAGCTGAATTCTCAATTCAATTCCATACTTGGCTCACTTGAAACTGTCAAGCCGGTAAATGGAAAAAGTTATGCATATGGTCCATTTGTATATACAGAACAAAATCTGGCAGGACCTGACGAAAGCCAGAAAGAGGTTGCTGAAAAACTTGCATCCAAACTACGTAACGACTTAAGGAGGAGATACGCGAGCTATGGTTAGAATAGCAATAAATCTGGTATTAATTTAGAGAGAAGCATAGACTATTTAAAATCTTTTACCAATAAAATATGGTAGTACTTTGAAAATAACTTTAAATGAACTGGATACTAACTGGATATTCCACCCTGAAACGAATGCCTACTAATTGGAGTAATGTGGCGTAATAATATTATTGCCATTGTGGCAATTTCATTTACTGTCGTCGGAGCACTTTGGGGGATCGGAAATCTACTCAATGCTCCACAGGAATCAGCAGGAAAAAATGTCGAGGGTGTGCTCTTAATAGCAGAAAATGATGCTTTTAATAAGACGAATCCAACTATTTACGCTAAAGTCGATACCCCAAAGAAGATCTCAATATTGAATAAGGACGTTAGGAGACATGATTTTATTGTGGATGAATTGAATATCAATACTGCTTACTTGTCGATGCAGCAATCATTTACGACTGCAATAGCTTCCAGAGTACCAGGGACATTTGAATATTATTGCTCATTACATCCTAATACAATGCGTGGTAGTGTCGTCGTAAGATAGAAGGAATTTTAAGCGTAATTAAATCAAAAAATTGCAAGGATACTTGCGATCTAAAAGAGGTATGATTGATAACAGAATATTAATAGTTACAATATTATTTTCTTTCTTCGTAATCGTTTTCGTCATCAAACTCCTCCTTACCAAACTCCGCTATCAAGTCCTCCAGATTTAATTTCTGATCCTTGCCATTGTTTCTTTCAATTGTGTCTGTGTTGCCACTCATTAAGTTCGATTGTATATTAGAGATAGGACTGATAAAAATATTCTCTTAAACAGAATCTTCAGAAAATAAATGGTCTTGTCTATTCGAAAACCACTTTTTCGCATAATAATCTACCTCGTTTCTGCAATACTCGGATGATTCTGCAATCTTCTGAATCTACATTTTTGCCTAAATTTGATGTCGATCGTTAATAATCCCAAGACTCTGACAGGCCCAATGTTAGAATTAGATCTGGTTTCTGGACCTAAATTCTGACATGACAATATTAATTCAGAAATTGCGACTCGTGATGTGATGTACTCAAGTTTTAGTATACATTTAACTACACCTAACTGAAAGTCTTACTTTATGGTCTCATGCAGAATTTGTAGTAAAAACCTAGACAAAGAAATAGCTTCTGAGCACATGAAGGATCACGATAAAAGAGGCGAGATCCCTCTCATTAGGACGAAAAACGCAAATTCCGATGACACGGTTTGATCGTAACTTCGTCCTATTAACCACGTATGCAATCCTAATTTCAGTTGTATTTACTAAGAAGCCAATCCATCCTTTCACAACCAGCTCACAATTAGTTTCCATTAAGAGGACCATGTTTAGGTGAGCAAGAAAGAAACCAGCTCCGGGGGATATTGCTTAAAAATGATCAGCTTGATTTTATGT
>JAATVT010000112.1 GCA_014523685.1 Nitrososphaerales archaeon TH5893 | reverse complement strand
GTTTCAAGAACTGTCCATGGTACGATGTCATCTGGTTCATAAGGTTATTAATGACGTCATCTTTAACCCCGCTTCCTTTAGCTATCCTTATTAATTCCCTTACCAACTCGACGTAGTCCGAAATGAGTAATAATATCTCTTCATCCCTATGACTTCTATCGGAGAATGCGATATCATTGCTTCTGTTTAATACGCCATCATGATCCATTGGGATATCTTCCTGTCTTGTGGGATGCACGTTGATTACACATACCCCTAGTGCAGGTACTTTATCCTTTAATCCCCTTTGAAGGTACCAGTACCTTCTGTGTAAAAGAACTAGCTGGCTTAATGGTGTATTAGACATCAGCCCCCCATCCCAGAAATATCGAATTTCTTTTCTGTAACCACTATCTATCCCACTAATTTTCTTCTTTAATTCAACCTGTACATTACTAGGTTCTGGGTTATAGCTTTCAACCTCTAACGTAGAGTATTCAAAATTCACGGGTAGGCAACCGCTTGCCATAACCTGATCCGCAGTGATTCCATGGTCATATCGTATCACGTATTCAAAACCTATATCCTTATCTTGTTCTTTTATCAGTTTTCCGTATTCAGTTTTCCTAGAACCGTCTTCTTTCGGATAACTATCAAATGTTACGGGTAAACCACTAGCTACGTCTACTGCAACCAATATTAGTCTGGGTTGATTATTTTCATGGTTCGTTCCTATCGGGAATTTAGCGAATTTCTCCAAGCTTCTTTTCAACGGGGCGTTGCTGAAGCGGAACCAAATGTTAAAAAAATCGAAAAACCTGTTATCAAGAATAGGGGCAAGAGGTGAGAATACATTCGGAGCTCCATATAGCGCAAATTCTTTCGCTGAATAATACCTTCTGGCTGCTTCTCCAGTTGCTATTGTTTTGCTAATACCATGCCAATATTCCCACCATTTGCTAAAGAAAGGATTGGTCTCTACTCTAGACTCCTTAGACAAGTACTCCCAAAATTCGACGAGTCTTTCTGCGGAGCCTTCATAAGTACGATTCTCAACAACATAACTAGTCAGCACCGCTGCATTCATGGCACCTATAGATGTTCCCGCAATAATGTTAAAGGTAGTACTTTGTTTTTTCCCCTCCTTTTCATCTTTGGCTGAAAGCAATTCGTACATTCCTTTGTATGCGCCGGCTTCATATGCACCCAAGGATCCTCCACCTTGCAATACCAAGGCTCTTTCCTTTGCAGGAATATTTGTGCTCTTATTGTCACCGCTCAAGATATAGTATCACTCATTTTGTTAACACGACTCAATTTAATTGGTTGCATTATTCCATTCAAGTATGGATAATAATGAAGTATGAGAAATTGTTTGTACATGATGTATGTTCTGGAGGGAATATACAGATGAATTGATTAGATGAGATAGCTAGCCAATTTATCAAAGATGTGTTGAGAGAAATATCGAATTATTATTGGACTTGCCCTAATTCAATTTGAAAACTTAGGGGAGAAAGGTTTTCCCTTGAATGAAATTCTTATGATACAAGTAGTAAAGTATAAATCATAATGATTCATCTTTCAAGATAACTTGATTTTACTACTGAATGAGAATTATCTTACTAAATGGATGGTACCGTTCTACAGAAACAATATGAGCAGCATTTCAATTTTTCCTTATATTGTTTGGATCTTTTTGGTGTTTACGGTTGTATTTTCAGTAGTGACATTGGATGTTGATGCACAATTACTGTCAGGGCAGCGAAGAAATGATTCCACCGCTACGGGCCTTGCGGCCAGACAGGATTCGTCAGGTAACGGTTTACTATCTCTTTTGCAAGGTCCTGGAATCTTAAGTGGTAACCTAAGCTCTGGAATAGAGCAAGGAATAGACACAAGATTACAATCAATAGGCGAATCAGTGTTTAAAGGAGTGGAAGATGAAGTTGACGTCCGCGTAGAGTCAATTAAGTCGAAATTGGACGAAGTAGCGGCGGTTGCTTTACCTCTTGTAATAGCTGCTGTGGTTGGCATTGTGATATTAGGAGCATTGATTGGTGTGTACATAGTAACCTCATGGTTTGATAGATTCAAAGAAATTCGAAACCACAAGAAAGCGTTGAGAAATATTTACGGCCTCATACTTGGAGAGCTTAATGACAATGCAGAACTCGTGAAACGGAGAATGTCGCTGACAAAATCAATCGGCATTCAGGATGAGGGTGAGGATCAAAATAATCAAAGTGAACCTGAGTTATTATCTCCAGACGATCTATCTATTCAGGCGCTTGAAGCCGCGATGGCCTCACCATATTATTGGAATTTAACTTCTGAGATACAACATGTCATGGTAAAGCTTTTCAGAGCCCTAAATGATCACAATAAGGTTTTTGGCCGTGCACTAGGATTAAGGGATTCTATCATAATAAATAAGACACACAAACAAACCACAGAAAAGCTACTGGCCGACTATGAGTCTGCTTTAAATAAGTATAATCAAGACATCAACCTATTGTCAAAACAGCTCCAGGAGTTAATACAGACGGAGATGAGCAAAGGTGTTCTAGGCGTCTTTAGGACCAAACACAAGGATGATGAAGGTCATAGTTAGCTGTCGTTGGCCATTGGTGATCTATTACTTCACTCTGTACTCACATACAGTGAAATTCAGTTGCTGCTCTTAGCTAGTCTTATTTCAAGGGCTTTGTCCCTCTCTCGAATTGTGTTTAATTTTAGAAGCTTAGACATCTTATAACGTCTATTCAAAATACAATTAAATGTGATTATTTTGTTTCTTTTCACTTATAGCCCAAGGTGATATTCCTGAGGTAAAGGGACTAACTACTAGTATCGGATACATATTTGGCTGACTTCCTAAAAATATCATTTTATTCTCTCAAAAATATTACATTTGTATGGTTTTACTGGCAGTTTAAATTTCATTGCAGGATACAAGTTCAGGCTGAAGAACCACATTACAACCCAGTCGGGAAAGTCTCAGGGAGAACTTCATCTTTAACTTCTAACATATGAAGTGGATGCAAGCATGTGTTTTATCTATGTGTAGAAATGCGTCATATCACTTGGTCAAACCAGTTGGTACATAATTTCCATACTTTTCGTAATCAGGATTATATACCGCACCAATAGCTCTCTGATCTCTTCTCTTACTTCTTATTTCTGAAGTGGGAATCTCTTCTGCGATTCTTTCTTCAGTATCATCTTCAAATAAGAGAATTCTATCATGGCCATTACTTTGGCTTCTTGTCTTATCTAAAGTCTGCTGGAACAGATCCAATAGTTCGAAGATCTTCTTGTTGAAAGAACTCGCCACTATTAGGATTCTTTACTTGTGCAAACCATTTTTCCTCGTCAACCTGTTGCCCTGATTTTTCATATTTGAGACCAGGTACTTTGTTAGGCTCTTTATTGAATAGTTCTAGAGTTTTTTGATAGTTTGCCATACTGTTACTGTAGTATGGTAGCTAGTACGTTTAAGGATTGCGATCACATGTAGGACCGATTTATACCTACTGATGTTGCTCACTTGCTGGCGGATACGTAATCCAAAAGACCTTGCGATCCTTAGTTGTCTCTAAAGTTAGAATGCTATTCAGTTGAGATGTTTCTTAAACAAGCCATTTATCTTGTCTTTCAGTTGCGCATTTGCTTGGACTTCCCCATATTCTAATATAGCATTCTTTAGTGCGGAGAGCTGTTGCCTGACTCCCAATTGTTTTGCAGCAGAGAGTATATCTATTACTTCCCATCGTTCTGCAATTTTTGAACCCTTGAATCGAAAGAAGCTCATACCATCAATTCTAACCTGTTTGTCACTAGGTGGGACACCCATAAATTCACCCTTCTGGATACCGGTCATTGAAAACATACATGCAGCTTCGCTTCCTTCAATAACAATATGATCAAAATCAAATCTTGCGTTTGGAAATGCCCGCCATACTTCGCGATAATATTCCTTCATGCCTTCTTTACCGGCCGCAAAATTTCCAGGAATTCCGTGTGTGATCAGAGAGTCATCATGTAGATCGAAGTAAAGCGTCTTGTCTTTTTCACTGTTTAAAGCTTGTAACGCTTGATGCAAAACTTCCCTAACGTCATTTCGTTCCTGCATTACCTATTGATGCATACTAGTGATTGCAGTTTAATAAGTATTTTAATCGAAACTATGATCAATTAAGTAAATACCGAGCTGCGATGGCATAGGGAACATGGAAAGTGAACTTGTCTGTCCGAGGATCATAGAAGGCATAGACAGACGATAAATCCACATCCTCATATTTCTGGCTGATTATCCCATTGCTTACATTTACGTTTCTGGCTAGCATGACTGGAAAATCGATTCTTGTTTTTTTGCTCTGACTGCTATCATCAATTACCTGTTTTGTAGTCGCATTCACTTCAATATCCGAAGCCGAAATGTTAAAACCTAACAGATCATAGTTCAGAGCAGGCATAGTAAATTCCAAGGGGCCAGACCTGTTAATCATCTCATTCCTAAGGGTTTGATTCGGAAAAATCTGGCCTGCATCGATTTCTACCAGGTGTTCAAGTGGTTTGCCTCCAAAGATATCAAATACGTTTTCTAATATAACTGGAGTATACATGTCATTGGCACCGGATATAGAAAGGTCAGCCATTGCATACCTAGCCACTGAATTCATGTCAAAGCTTCCAGATACCAGTAGTACGGGCAAAGCTAATGACAATAACAAACCGGAGATCTTCAATGAATAAGATGTAGGCATAGTTACCACCTAGTTAGCGTA
Organism: Nitrososphaerales archaeon TH5893; assembly: GCA_014523685.1. Taxonomy (GTDB): domain Archaea; phylum Thermoproteota; class Nitrososphaeria; order Nitrososphaerales; family Nitrososphaeraceae; genus TH5893. The sequence goes on along the minus strand of JAATVT010000112.1, from coordinate 3,687 downwards.
AAAAGCCTAAACAATCCTTCCATCGTCATCATTGTAGTAGCCAGATTCTGTGAAGATTCCACAACCGAGATTATTTCGATGAGATTACTAACCGACAACTTTGCTACAATAACAGTTACTGGCAGTGAAGACTTATTCGCCATTCTTTAGCTACTTCCACTCTGAGTTTGCTCTTTGATTAAGGTTTCTGAAAAATCTTTGTCACCGATGTTGATCCTGCTAATCTTGATTCCCATCAACCAAGATTATCCCTCGGATATTTCTCAGCTAACACTATTATAGAAAAATTTATCTCATACCCTTAGGTGATATTCAGTATTGAAATATCTAACCTCAGCAGCCTTTGGTTTTACCCTTGGCATGATTGTTGGTCTCATTGGGATTCCTCCACTAACTACTTCGACCCAGGTGAATCGATCTGTTTTTGCTCAATCTCCTGAATCAGCTGCAGGTCAACCCCCCAATATTTTGTTGATAGTAGGTGATGATTTTGGCTGGTCAGACATTGGCGCTTTCGGAGCAGAGATCTCGACACCAAACCTAGACCAGCTTGCTAAGGAAGGAAGAATTGGAACTAATTATCATACTGCTCCTACGTGTTCTCCCGCAAGGACTGGACTACTCACCGGTGTAGACTGGCATGTTGGTGGATTGGGTAATATGTATGAATTAATAGCTCAAAATCAGGAAGGCAAACCCGGTTATGAAACGTACATAAATGATAAAGTTGTAACTGTTCAAGAGCTATTACGAGATGCTGGGTACCATACAATCCAATCTGGGAAGTGGCATCTTTCTGGCAATACTACTCGTCCTGGGACTACCCCTTACGATAGAGGGTTTGAGCATGCCTTTACCTTAGTTGGAGATGGAGGTAATCACTTTACAAATGGTTCCATTTTCCCTGGTGGACACACCACATTTATTGAAAACGATACTAAGGTAACTAGGCCTGGCAATGGTACACTCTTCTCTAATGACCTTTATACAGATAAGATGATTGAGTACATTAACGAAACTCAGGGTGATGGAAAACCATTATTTATGTACCTGGCATTCCAAGTTGCTCACTCACCCTTTATGACGCCGCACGGAACCGTGCAAAAATATGACCAGATTTATAGTGCCGGATGGGATAAGATAAGAGAACAGAGATTCGAAAAGCAGAAGGAACTAGGTATATGGCCAACCAACATGACATTATCCCAGGGATTGCCACCAAACGTACCATGGGATTCACTTACACAGGAGCAAAAGGATTACGCTAGCCGAATCCTTGCAGTGCGAGCGGGCATGATAGAAAACATGGATCAGAATATTGGAAAAGTTATCGACCATCTCAAACAGACGGGTGAATACGATAACACGTTAATCGTATTTACGTCGGACAACGGTGGTAGCGAAGCCGCTCAGCTTCCAGAGGGAATCCTACTCTTCAATGGGGTTGATTACGCAGCTATACCAGAATTTGTCCAGAATCTGAATAATACTTTAGGTAACCTGGGCAACCTAACTACGGAAGTGAATTATGGCGCATGGGGACCTTATGTTTCATCTGCTCCACTAGCTGGTTTTAAGGCCAGTGTATATGAAGGAGGACTTAGAGCTCCGTTTATAATTAAGGAGCCCGGCAGCACTTCCACACCGACAACAACTAGTACAACGTCAAATGCGTCAAATACATCAAATACAACAACAACATCACCTATCAAGAGCTTTATGTTTTTGACAGACTTGACTCCTACATTTCTAGATTATGCCAATGTCCCACAACTATCGGTAGGTTCAACCTATAATGGGTCAGAGGTACATCCAATTATGGGGAAATCGATTAGGCCACTTCTTAATGGCTCAGCAGAAGAGATCCATGGAATCGACGAGCCAATTGGTGTAGAAATGTTCAACAATACAGCGGTGTACAAGGGTCCTTGGGTGGCAATAAACGATAAATCACATCCCACTGGGAAAGGATGGGAGTTGTACAATATCGTAAATGACCCCGGACAGACTACGAATCTAGCAGATGAGCATCCAGATCTTGTACAACAGATGATGGCAGATTATCAAAAGTACTCCGAAGAAGTTGGCGTCGTGATTCCAACAGGAGCAATGGCAGCATTGCAATACTCTAAAATTTTTCCCCCTCTTAACCAAACACAGACCATTGAATTAGATGAGATAGTACCACCATTTACGAAACCTAACGCCACGGCCTTGAAAAATGCCCTCCCATTTACTTTCTGAGAGACGGATAATAACAGGTCATAGAATGAATAATGATATTGGAATGTGAAATTATGTGAGACAAAAATTAAATCCCACTGCATATTAGGTCGGTCTCTGCCTGTATAGGTTTTGAAAGTTCTCCTCGTTAAATGGTGGCGTGTATTCTGCGTATCGATTGTCGTACGGGTTAATGCCAGCTTCCACTCATATCATATCTAGAGGACTATATTCATTCTTAGAGTCCTTTTTCCTAAATTCACAACGAGTTACCGGTTTATAGAACATCTCAGGGTCAACAAAAGAATGTTCTACTTCGTTGCCTGTTCTGTCAAGTCCTATTATCCTTCATCTGCTTTTTAACCATTCAGTACCATCATCTCTCTTTATTATGATAATGCGGAGCACGTGGCGAACTGGATACTTCCTATCTCTCCAAACTTTCTGCATTAAACAAGATGCACTAGCTGTCATTAGCAGTGCTTAAATGAATGGTTCATTAAATTCACTCCGTACTCACATAGCGAGAAATTCATTTGCCACCCTTAGCTAACTACCCTCTTCCATTACAAAAATACATTTGATTCAAAATATTAGTAATAGAGGATAGACGTATGTGATAAGTCAGGCTCCAGGAGAAGGACAAGAGCATACCAGGGAAGATTCTATTATACCCATATGTTTCTCTGTTACATCTCTTGTATTCTCACGAGTTATAACTGTAGTCATCTCTCCAGCACAGAAAGCCTAATTAGTTGCGGTGATGATTTGAAGGAATATCTTTGGCTATTACCGGTACCGATGAAAACAAGTTTACTATACAATATCCCTGCGGGTGTAAGATGTGGTTTGAGAAAAAGTGGTTGAGAGGAATCAACCCTACCGTTCACAATTTATGTAATGAACACTTTGAGGAGAGGAAAAAGTTCTTTGAAAATCCACGATCATGATTCAGCAAGCAATTACCCGGATAGGGGTTAATCTGATACACCTGAATTGATTTCTCTATAACTCTAACTATTTGTCCATTGCGGTTTTACTACATAAATTCTGTGAAACCTGTTTGTCGTTTTTTGGCGTATGCTATAAGGGGAATTTGAGTTACTAGTTTGATGTGTACTTCGTAGGCTCAAACGTCGAGAAAAGATATTAAAAGAATTGGAGTACCAAAAGGCCCGATAGAGAAAAGCTATCTTTGTATTGGAAATCCCTATCCCTGTGCGCGAACTATCTTTAACTCTTCAATCGGCGTGTCGCCATTAGCCATAATCAATCATTAGTGACATTGTCAGCTTATCTTGATGACTACTTTTCTTGGCTGAATATGAAAGAATGCTCGCAAGTATAGATTTACTGCTAAGTAAATAGGGCCGAACTCCCTTACAGAAAGTATATTAACTCCGTATCTTCTCTTGAAGATTATGAGAGGAAGATGGGCAGCAGCAGCCGTAGGAGCACATGTAG
>JAATVT010000111.1 GCA_014523685.1 Nitrososphaerales archaeon TH5893 | reverse complement strand
GACCGTCGTGAGACAGGTCGGTCTCTGCCTGACAGGGGCGTGGTTGTCTGAGGGGAAGTTGCCCCTAGTACGAGAGGAACAGGGCAGCGCAGCCTCTGGTCTATCAGCTGTCCGACAGGGCACGCTGAGCAGCTAAGCTGCTTAGGATAACTCCTGAAAGCATCTAAGGAGGAAGCCTTTCCCGAGAAAAGACATCCTTCCGAAAGGAGGAGGGCGGCTATAGAAGATAGCGTTGATGGGATGGAGGTGTACGCATCGAGCTTCGGCGAGGTGTTCAGCCTGCCATTACCAATAGCCCAAGGCACCTGAACAACATAACTAATAACTATCGCTTTCTGCGATAGCCACCAAATATTATGGTAGTGGTATTAGTGATTTTTGTCTGGTCCTTTGGTACGTAAAGAACGGAAACGCTAGTAGTTACCTTGGAAATCTACACAATTGGTTGAAGAGTTATTATCAGTTATATGCATGGCGGTCCCGCTTTTTATTTTAGTCTGGTTTGAACTTTCTAGTTATTTGCTTTTTTTCCATGTATTTTATTTTTTCACTCTAGTTCATCTTGCGTTGTCTTCCTTAATACCTCAAATCGTCTATTCTGCAATTTTGAGATGCGCAATTATTGCACCTTTAACTTTGAGGCAAGAATCCATTTCATGTATTCGCATGTATTTGCATATCCTTGCAAATTTTGTATGTTTGCTATCCACAAGTACTTGGACCAAAATTCAGTTCAAGAGGAAGAATAATGCGAGGCCTAGCAAAAAATATATCACCTAATTTCTCAACTTATCTGGGAATTTTTAGAATTTAGTTGGAAATGCCTTCTATTATTTGTCTTTCGCATAGGGAGGATGTTGACGGTATTTTATCCGCCGCACTGATAAAAGCAGTCTTTAAGACCAAAAAAACTCAAACTGTGCTAACTGATTACGCTAATATGCTATCAAAACTTCAAAAAATCTCAAATATGGCATCAGATTTTCGTGGTTCATCAGCAAAGTTGTTTGATTCCGACTCCTCGCCTTTAGAAAATGCTAAAAATTATTCTTCAGCTTCTGAGGAGATGAGTGCAGCCTCTTCATTGTCAATTAATGGAAATGAAAGCAAGACTGATAACCGTAATCGTAAAAGCAAGCCTCAAAGGCTTTTTATTTGCGACCTAGGAGTCAGCAAGAAAACTCAGGAGAGGTTTGTAGGGCTTGTAAAAGATATCATTTCAAAGGGAATTAAGGTAACATATATTGACCATCACGAGATTGACGATGGAATAAGAAAAGAATTGAAAAAAAGTGGTGCTACTCTTATCCATTCCGTAGGAGAATGCACATCCGTTCATATATACTACAAGTACAAGCATAAACTAGATTCACATGCTGCGTTTTTTGCAGCATCGGCAGCATTAACCGATTATATGGAATGTAGACCCCGGGCTTCTGTTTTGATGTCAAGATGGGACAGACAATTTTTGATGTTAGAAGCTACTGCCCTCTCATATATGATATCGTCCAATCAAAACAATGACGAATTTCTTTCTAAAGTGGTTGATATCTTGTCTAAGATGAAGTATCCTCATGATATTGAAGGCGGATTCGCTATCGCAGAACGATATTCTATAAAAGTGGCAGAGGGAGTCAGAGCAGTGCAGGGTGCTATTGCTACCAAGAAGCATGTAGCGTATACCCAGAGTATTTCAGATTTGTCAGCTAGTGTTATCGTTAATTTCGTGCTTGGAATATCTGAGAAGCCTGTGGCTATGGTCCATCGGTTTAAAGCTGACATAAATTCCTACGTCATTTCCATAAGAGCCTCAAATAAATGCAAGGTTCATCTTGGCAGAATCGTAAATGAGGTTGCTTCAAACATGGGTGGGAGTGGAGGCGGACACAAGAAGGCATGCGGGGCCATGGTGCCAAAGGATAAATTGGAAGAATTCATAGATGCGATAGACATGCAAGTAGCTGCATAGTTGATCGTAAAAAATATAATCAAGAATCATCTAACATTTGTATAATAATACTGAGGGCATTCAATACTTGTTAATTGAGAAGGGCTTGATAGACACGATTAAAATGGTTCCATTTGAAATCAATTGGAATTTAATATATGGGTTGGACTAAAATGTGTCAAATGGAGTAAATAATTATATAGGCAACAAACTTGACTCGTTTCTGAGTGAAACACGTGATACACTCAAATCCACGTTATCTGTTTTTCCCCGTACATAATTCTCACACCAAAGTTATATCAAAACGAGCGTTGCCCAGTATTAAGAATTTTGTGTCTGGGAAGATTTTTCTTTCAATCATAGTATCTGTTAGCCTGTTAGGAACGGTTATACTGTTAGTAACGGTTGGAAACTTTATATCTCAAAGAGCTTACGGGGATGGTCTTACTGCAGAAAATCTTCCCCCCGCTACAGTTGGAGACAGACAGGCCAGCCTTTTTGTAAAAATTAGTCCCCCTATTCTGACCACAGAGAGTAAAGGAAATGCCTTTCTTCAATTCCGCTTGTATGATGAAAGGAATAATCAAACAATAAAATTTGTAACTTACGAGATAACTATCAGGAAGGCTAACGCACCAACAGATAGCAGGCCTCTTTTGCGTGACTTTTTTCAGGCACCAAATGGATTGCTAACTATAAAAGTTGAACCAACCGAAAGCGGGCCAGTTCAGCTTTTTGGTGACAGAGATCCTTTTCTAAGTGCCCTTGTTGCCGACCCTGGTGGGACAGTGAACGTTAGAGGGCCAATTCTCACGGATGGTGGGCTTTACCATATCGAGGTTAGAATTTTCGGTATAGATAATGTCAGAAACATATTCAAACCTGAAAACGCGCCAAAGTTTGACTCCTACCTAAGTATTGGTGATATTACATACCATAATTTGACCTACAATGATCGCACATACAATAGTACGTTAATATCATATTACGATGAGATTGAAAACTTTGATTACAATCCGCAAGCGCAAAATATTTCATGGTCCATGCCATTTGATTGGAATACTACAAGAATACAAGAACAAAATATTTTTGTTCATGAGGAAATTAAACTTCCTAACGCCTTTCTAGAAGCCATTAACGCCTCCAGTTCTCCAGCAACTTTTACAGCAACGGTAAATGATCAACCTCTTGTTGGTAGATCATTGGCGATTGATCCTTTCACTGCAAATGATACAATCATTATACACTACTTGATAAATAAGAATCAAATCCTAGATCTGGCTAATAATTTGACCACGAAGAACGGTTACAATAATGCTACCGCTACCGATAATAATACCAGCACAATCGCAGTCAATGACAATAAGAGTATCTCTGTTGGGAATACGAGTGGCACCCCCGATAGTAGAATTAATTATATGCAATTTAGCTTAATGCCTATAATTGGAAATACCACTCAGTCTACTTCGTCAGATCTGACAACCGATACAGGGGGAATACATGCCACAGTGACCTGGGAGCCAAAACAACTTAAAGCAGGCAGGCAGTCCACAGTTCAAATAAATTTCTCCGATGCGTTTTCTGGTGAGCCCCTGCTTGCAAATGTTCTATATAACATGTCAATTCTGGATTCTAACGGAACCGAAGTTCTAAGGATGGACAATCTCACTGCTATTAATGCTACTGACTCACGGGTAGTTTCTTTTCCAGCAGATGCAATCTACCAAATAGAAGTCGATGTAAAAGGTATTATTAGAGACGACCAGGGTTCTCCAGATACCACCCGAAGCGGTATTGCTAGAGGTTACGTAGTTGTGCCAGAATTCACTTCCCCTTCGTCTAGCCTGGTAGTAGCAGGGGTCATAATTTCGGCACTCATATTCGTGGCACGATATCACCGTGGCAAAAGGAAATATTTATCAAATGAATAGTTCCCACAATATCCGACGTGAATGAGAATTATAAGACGGATCGGGGGTTGACGGTTCGGACACCAAAAAGTAATGATAAAAGTAGTCTTTAGAATCGCTAGAGAAAAAAGTGAGGAAGTCCAAGAGTAAGGAGGACAGAAATATAAGAATAGGAGAAAGCGCATGAGATCCAAGGAAAATCAATTTTATGATGAATTATCTGAAAAATTATATCCTGAGATAGAATGGAAGCTTAAAAACTATCCTCAGTCTCATTCCAGCAGGGTTATGGTCGAACTTGGTACCTTTAACATAGCAGAGAGTTACGTAACATCCAAGATTGAGAATAAGCACGGAGATATTGTTAAGGTGAATATCGAAGGCGGGCGCAACGGAATTGAATTGCAGGAAACCCTGTTTGAATTGAAGGGAAGGAAACTATCTCATGCGTATATAGTAACGTACGTGAAACAAAGCTTGGATGATTCCGCTAATTCAAAACGCATGTACGCAAGCAGCATGGAGTGGCGCCAACAACATGACAGTATAACTAAGGTTCTAATTAGACGCCTTCCAATCCTAGGAATTAAGGACTGGTTATTGATATATGAGGATACCCTATTTCTTCTTGCAGTAAAGGACGCATATGACGAGATGGAAATTATTGCATACCCTGACGAGTAGGAATTTGAAGAGGCAATAAAACTGACACCGAAAGCGTAAATGTGAATGATAAATCGATTCTCATGCAATGCAAGTTTTTGTCTACCCTTGTTAAAATTATCCGCTTTCGTTTGTAACTTTCCTCAAGCAAATAGCAGATAAAATAAAGAATACTAACCTGATAAAGTGCTTTCACACTTTACCAGGCATTTGTTCCCCATCGGTTTGGTCGATGTACCTATTCTATGTATGTAAAGTTATTTAAATGATATGAAGATTTACTGACCAGCTTGATAGTAACATATTGCTACCATCTGTTTTTTTCCTCACTTCAGCTCATATCTTGTTTCAAAGACTGATAGCAACCTGACAACAATAAAGGCAATATATATAAAATTGCAACGAATTCAATGAACAGGTAATTTCAGCGAACAAATTCGTGAAACGAAGCCGGCTTACTAAATTACAGTAACATTATACATTAAAGGGGCAAATGAAACATTTCAATATTGGAAGAAAAAGGGAATTCAAGTTAACAGGATGTCATATGAAGAAGTGAGGGGCATATAATCAGCCGCACTAAAATAACCAGCATCAGAATATTGTTAATTCTGTTGCCCTATTACTCTCTCAGAAGCAATACAGGATTGCTATTATTACAACAGATTTCTGCCATTGGAAGAAACAAAAAACTCGATTTATATTTTGTTTTTCCTACCACTCTAATAACATGCTACTCGAGATACTAATTTCGATTCATCGCCCACCCCACCGCCACATATCTTTAGTAAAATGACCACAAATACACGACATCCGATGCACTTTGGACGACTGATAACAGAAGCTATTTTAAGCCATACCGCATTACTACTATGGGAATGAAGGCGATTGTCTAATATTGAATGATAATAGGGGCTTTATATCTCAGCAGCTAATGTGGATAGGTATTTCACTAGGTATTAGTCTTGCGATTTCTTTTATAGTACCATTCCCCTTCTCACTTCCGATAATAATAGGAGTTTTTATCTTACTTAGTTTCTACATGAGAAAAAGGGCGATGAGAAAAATGGGTATGTCAGGAACCTCCTTATTTGGTGGGAATTCGAGTTCAATAAGTTATTATTGTATGAGTTGCGGGACAAAGCACAATCAAGCAGCCTGTCCAAGGTGTGGTTCGAAGATGAAAAGGGTTGGCTCCTAGCAATATGTATTCGTGAAATTAGGCAATTAAAGACTATCAGTAAGACCAGCTACAGCGTTTAGCCACTTTTGATAGGATATACAAAATAGTATAGCGCGATATATCCCAGTACCCCGCATCTCAATGAAACCAGAAAAAGCTCGCTTGATTCTTAAGAATCCATGAAAATTGTTGCTAAATAATAGTAACGATTATTAATGATGGATAACAAGAAAGTATGTAGCAGTGGGTGAATATAAGACATGAAACAAGTTGAGCTTCTTAGAATATTAATAGAAGAAAAGGCCGTTGTAAAGCTCCTAAAGACAATTGGAAGTAAGGAATACCCCACCAGGAGATTATTAAAGAGATTGGGCGCCTACGGATATGGTCATAAACTGCTTTTAAGAGCTGAACGAAAAGGGCTCGTGGAAAGAACTACTGTAAAAAACAAGATCAAGAACAAGTTGACTCCCAATGGAAAGAGAGTACTCAAGTTAGCTAAGGAAATAGGCGTATGAGAAAGCAGCATTTAGATTATTGACTTTTTTGGGCAAATTATTGGCCTTAAAGTGGTAAGGCCGGTCTAGTTCCTTCTTCGAGAAGTGTCTTCAAAGTATTAGCTAGGACAAAAGAATATGCTTCAAGGTAGATGTACCAGTGTATCTTATCGTTTCACTAGTCTATTCAAAACCTGAGGCGAGTTCAGAGATCTTATCCATCCAGGAAGTGGCCTTTATGATGCCGCTTGCTACGAGTATACCCGTAGCACCCAATTTCAGAGCACTGCTCACATCAGTGGCGTCAGTAATCCCGGCTCCACAGATCACTTTTACATTTGGCGACATTCTCGCAGCAGCATCGATAGAATCTGTGACAATTGAGGGATTTTCCTTCGATACTGCTCTTCCGGAGCCAATCAGCTCTGGGGGTTCAATAGCAATATAGTCTGGTTCAAACCTAGCAAAAGTGGAGACCTCAGAGGCTGAGCGAGCGCAAACGACCGAAATCATATGTAGACTTTTTAATCGATTTACCAATCCTTGAATGGTATCGAGTTTGTCTATTCTATGTTCACTATGGTTTAGTAGAGAACCCTGAGCACCATACATGCTAACCATTTTAGGTATAAAAAAACCTGTAGTTGAACCCTCATCAGCGTAGTCAAGATGCTGAGCAAAAACGGGGATATTCACATTTTGTTTTACCAATGATAAAGCTGGTTGAGGAGGGGCTACTACAAATTGTATTCTTCCGCTATATGACTCCGATACCTCTTGGACCGCTCTTGCCAGCTCTATACCTTTTTGTCCAGCTATTTCAAGATAGTTTTTAAAATTCAAAATAAGAATAGGAATCTTTTTTGATACTATAGCATCAGTTTTCTGACTCATTATTAATCCTTGTTTTCTCAGTTCTCTTCAAAAAATAAATTAAATTGTTATGGTTGTATGCAGTGATTTGTCTTAACACATAAAGTTTCAACCCTACAATTTCAGATCCATTGGTCTCCCTGTGCTGGCTTGCCTTCTTAACATGTTCCTTCTGGTGGTCCAACCTCTATAATGCTACTACTTTAATTTCGATTCTATTTTTGATTTTAATTTTGACTTTGTATTAAAGCTAGAGTGGTTGCCTGAATATTGTTTCTCCTCTTGGATTATCGATCTGCCTCCCTTTCTATTACTCGAACGGGAGGTTATTTTTGGAGTTACCTTCCCTGATTTTTCAAGATCTCTGAATTTTTCATTCAGTTTGGCCATTCTTGCTTCGTATCCCTTATTGTATTCAAGCTCATCAGGAACGAGCGTCGCAGGATGAATGAATCCTTGTTTTCGCATAATCATTGCCCTTTCAGCGGCCCACATTCTTTGCAGATCCCAGTCCACTGTACCGAAGCCATCATGGGGACCTGTTAACTTTCCATTATGCATACTGAAAACCAAACAACAAACTAGCGGTATAGAATAATTCAAACTTGCTGCCGAATTGATCTTCACAGGCATCAAAGGCATATGGTGGCTTCCTCTTGTATTTCCAGCAACGAAGTGCGGATCATTAAAAGCACTACCGACTTCTTCGGTTGCAGGAAAGTTTTTCTGTGTCCTTACTATGGCGATAGGATCATCCTTTCCAACGTAAGTACCTGCAATGTTGTGCAGTCTGTCAGTAGAGGCTGATACAATTTGTTCCTTTCCGTCAGAGGACATCACCGAATGCACCACATACCTTCCGGGGTACATTAGTCCGGCTTCAAGTTCTGCTTTATCTTCCCACATTTTCAGATTCGCAACCTTCCCTGACATTACATCCATTAGTCTAAAAATAACTCCTGCTGCCAGATTCTCATTAATTAAAAGACCTGTATTGCTGCGAGCATCTATAAATGTCCTCCAAAGCGGTAAATTAAATGCACCAGGTTCTGTCTTATCGGCAGCGAATATACAAAACACCTCGCTTGGCCTTTCTTCCATCTCAATTTCAGCCACACCAGGCCCCATTCCTTTAACATTACCAGAAAATGCATCTTTAAGCAAATCCTGTCCAGCACCATATAGCCCTTGTTCTTTTGCAATCTCGGTACCTTCCTTGAAAGCATCCCATGCCAATTTGTGAATTTTCTCATTTTCAATTCCATGGGTATGAGTCATGATGATATGGATATCGTCTCCACTGTAGCCAATGTAATAATCAATCAAGAGATTTCGCGCCTTGTTTGCAACGTGATTTTTTACAGTATCAATAAGTTCATCGCTTGGGCGTGTATGACCACCGATAGCACCAATGTCGGCCTTGATAGCAGATAATGTAACTCGCATATTAAATAAATCAAGGTTTATGGAACCATACTAAAGTTAAACCTTTCTTTCCATTATAATTGTCATTTCTCTGATATTTCTTGTGTCAAGAGCAGGGCTAGAATTTTTTAAAATCCAGGTTGGAGTTGAAAATATGGATATGAAAGAGGCTGAGATTATGACATATGCTTTAAAAAAATTATTCACAGAAAGAATTCAGCTATAGTCCACGTAATACTTGTATCGTTTTTCTACTTCCTTATTATTGCCTGATAATACTTCCTTTATTTCTGATTCAAGAATCCCCATTGAATAATTTCTGAACTGATCAGCTGCTTGAGTTTGGGGGAATGTTGACAGAGTATAATCAAAATGCCTCATGAATATGACTACTTTATTTCGAAACTCTTCTTTGGTTGGATGTTTATTACCTATTACTTTGAACCAACTTGTGGCACAGGCAGTGGAATAGATTTTGGCCAAATCCTCAATGAGACGTTCTATTTCAAAGTAATCAGGCACGCTATATCTGGTTGTCCACGATTTAAAATCATTTTGGAGACATTAAACAAGCTAGTATATTCAGTGCGATAATG
>JAATVT010000008.1 GCA_014523685.1 Nitrososphaerales archaeon TH5893 | reverse complement strand
CTCAGATGTCTCTGAACAAATAGATATTGTTGATGTATTTAGAAGATCAGAAGATATACCTCCAGTAGTAGACGATGTTATAAAAAAGAAAGGAATCAAGGTAATTTGGATGCAATCGGGTATATACAATGAAGAGGCCGAGAGAAAAGCAAAAGAAAATGGTATGGATGTTGTTTATAATAGATGTATGAAGGTAGAACACGGTCTTCTCTTCGATTAATAGTTCCAGTGTATACGAAACAACAAGATAATGACATATGCAGAAAAAATATGACGAGCAGTAACTCTCGTTATTGAACATTTGATTTAGTCAAGAATATCCTAAGGAATGGGTTTATCCGATCTTATACCATAATAGAATTTAAAGAGGCATTTTAAATTGCTACTTATTTGTTAAACTTGCGATAAAGAACTAATATATTGGTACATGTTTTGCATGTATATTCCTCTATCTATCAGAATGATGCCTTCTCCCATAGTTTCAATTGGACTCTCATAATTTATTCTTGGAGAACCAGAATACTCCTTTGTGCATTTGTTGCACTAATATCTTGTAAATCTGTCTTCATTTGACCTCCCAACATTACCTCTAGATCATTAGCCTCATCCACATATACAATTTAATTCACATAATAGATACTACACGGTTTCTTTTATTTTAGGAATTATTTCTTCATACGACGCTGATGGCTCTAAATACACACAAAGATATCTGTCAATTCTACCAGACAAGGGAGCAATGGCCAGTTTTATCTTATCAAACTCTACAACCTTAAAATAAGAAGAATTCCTTACTTTTTTGATACGTCTTTTGTATATCTTTATTCCAGGAAGTACTAAGGATGTATAGAAAAGACTTGACTTGATATTGCAAATATCTTGTCCTAAGTCTTCTTTTTGCTTTTTTATCTCTTCTCTATATTTACCTATCAGTAACTTTCCATTGCTATCAACTATACCAACAAATTTGATTCTTGAATCTACACACAATACAACATAACAAATTCCATGAAGGAAAATATCGTCATCATTCCTTTTTTCTTTTAATTCCTCCATTATATAACAAACAAAAAAAATTCTAGATATTTATAATCATGCAAAGTTAGTACTAAAGCTTGATTTAGGCTCTATCAAACAAAGCTATTTGTAATAGCTATTTGTAGGTAGAACTGAATATTATACTAGAGGATGCTAACATTTTCGTAATAACGTAGGATAAGAATTCTATCTCATATCACATATTTGATTTATCTGTTCCAATTTTCTTTTTTGTTCTGTTAATCTCTTCATCTGTCTTCAAAAGTACACGATTAGGTTCAACCAAGCTTAGAGTTGAGCTTGATTCTTTTGGTGTGACGTAGATCCATTTTATATTATTATTTCCAAATTACATGTCAGACTTAACTTCAAATCCAAGTTTTTGCATATAGAATTCTAGTGCTCTGTTTTGATTTGAGACATAGATGATGGTCCCACCGATTGTATTTATCATAATTTACCATGCCCTACCACGGTATAAGGGATTATACTAGATTTATTACGATAATATAGTCTTACGGTTTAGACTGTGCCAACACAATAGTACAGCTTTAATAGCATAGTTACCCATAATAGCCTTAGTATGAACGAACAAATTTCATCTTCACAAGCCAACCATTGGGCAGAGGTTATAGGTCAACTCATGGAGAAGCTGACAGGAAAGAATATGTCTATGACCTATGAATTCGACGATCTTATCATTGATATTCCAAGTGCTAGAGGTCCAGGTGGCAAGGATATTGGAGGAGCAGAATGGAAGATTAATGGTAAAATTATAATTACCACAGAAACCTATCAGAGAGGAAGTACTAGCTAGGTTTAATTGAGACTGGTAACTCTGCACTCTTTATAACTTTGGATAATAACAAAATGTCATCTGCTCCCCACATTCCTGTTGAAATGGAGGATGAGATATCATTTTGGCTGGCCAAGTCATTTAAATCAGTCACTAGTGGTTCAATCGAACTTCATGCGTCTGACAAACCTGCTTTAAAAATAAAAGTTATAAATAATAATAAAGATAAAAACAAAAGAATAAATATTAATTTTCTTGAGCCTGAACTTTTCAATATAGATATAAATCCAGAAGATAAAGTGGAAGAAAATACAGGCTTCTTCGATAAATTGAAGAATGCTTTAGACTTTACTAAAATGATGCCTGACAAGGAAGAAAAGATGTTGTCATTTTCAAAAAAGTTTGCTCGGTATCTAACCGATAATGATGTAACGCTTTCAATTTCAAGAAAAGGCAAAGAAGCTATAACAATAGGAAAGGAAGCGAAACCCACACTTTCAAGATTATTAACAAGAAGTGGTGATGTACAGATTAAATCCCCAAAGGAGGCCGCTAAATTAACAGATGATGTACTAACAGAAGAATAATAGTATCGCCTTAGTATATTTACTCTCCCTCTTATCAAGTGAAATTGACCTCTTCTAGAAGACAACTGCACCAGATGCGGCATTATCCATAAATATAATCACCATTTTTACTTATGACAGATGAGATTCTTAATACGTGCAACAATCCCCACAGAAGCCGGAAACATGATGGTACAGGATCCAAACTTTTTGAGAAAACTTGAAGAGTATATAAACAAAGTCAATGCCGAAGCGGCATATTTCTTTGAAGCGAATGGCAATAGGATTGCTTCCTTTATTGTTGATGTACAAAGTGCAGACCAGATACCCGTCTTGGCTGAACCGTTGTTTATTAAAATGGGTGCTCACGTGGAGTTACATCCAGTAATGAGCCTTGATGACCTAAAGAAGGGAATACCAAAGGCAATACTTGAAGTAAACTCCTACAGTTAACCAAAACATAATCCATTATAAGATGATACCGGAGAAGGAACGGTTTTGAATATGCATTACGTAATCCAGACGCCAGTTTATTTTAAGATGCTAAAAGAATGCCTAAAAAACGAGGAGTATTCAGAGGCATTTAAGACTAGGGGCCACAGAATTCTGCAGAATCCTTGTTTATGGTTCTAATATTCTAGCAAAAAATGATAAGTAAGTTAATGCAAAGTCTAAGATCAAATCAAAATAAATATTTACCATTTTTTATAACCTACCCAGCCAATATATCAAACTTAAAAATCCCACCTCACGAATAACTGCAGCCAACCAGTACTTGTAGTAATAAGATAAGCTTATAATTAAAACCTGCTAATCAAAAAATGAGTCTCCAAAGAAGCTATCTCCGTCACCACCATCTCCGTCACCACCATCTCCGTCACCACCATCGTTGTTACTGCCTTCGTCACTCTCATCATTATTGTCGTCGCTATCATCATCGTTCTCATCATTATTGCTCTCATCGTTATCTTCTTCAACCTCTTCTGTGTTTCCTGCTAACGGCAATGGTAAAGGAGCAGAGGGGGCTCCTGCTACTCCGGTCACATTTACAGTATGCCATTCAGACAAAGAAGGACTAGAAGAGGTGGTTTGAGCACTAGCCGCAGGGAAGGGATTAAGGTCCAAGTCTCCACTGTCATAACATGATATTTTAGCAGTTAGTTCGTTTGCCCCCTCCTTGATTAATTGATAGTCTTGTGTATATGTAAAAGTCCATTGAGAAAAGTCATTATCTTCTTCGCTAGGGCCAGCTGCAGTGACATTTCGCATAGGAGTTATGTCATTAACATCTGCATATACCTGACATTCAGTTTCTTCATCATCGGAAGATATCCCTTGTATCGTCAGTTCTCCCGGTGGTACTTGTTGACCATCTTCAATCGATGTGATTTGAATGGTGGGGAGGCCAGTGGTTTGAGGGGAGGATGAGATGGTTTCTGATGGCTGTGCGAGTACTGGGTTAATATAATAAAATGAAATAGCAGATGACAATATTAATAGTACAAGACTAATTAGTGACGTTGAATAAAGCTCTGCAATATCAGATGTACTTTTCAATTACAATATCATATTACTAATTCCGTGAGCATTTAAGTTTTAACATATTATTAATATATGAGTTCATACAAATTCTCAAATCTCTATATCAGGCGGTTTAGGAAAATTAAGCAGCTGCTTTTGATATTCTTTGCAAGGCATCTTCTGTCCCTTCAGAAATATGCTTTTTAATCATTCCTGTGAACAATCCGAAGAATCCCTTTATCTTGATATCCCATTGAACATTTACTCTAGTTTTGTTATCAGCAATAACGTTTATCATGATGTTTTTTGTACCTTTTATTGGTCCATCTATGATCTTTATATTAACTGACTTTTTAGGATCTAGCGTAACAACTTCTCTGCAAACTGAATTCCTAAAAGATATTACTACCTCTCTTTCGATTACATTACCATCTTTTTTAATATTTTTGATTGATTTAGTACCGTACCAGAATTCAGGTTCTCTGTCAACATCAGAAACGATATCCCACACCTTTTCCTGTGATGCTTCTATATCCTTGCTGATATGAAAATCAACCATACCTCTTTCCTTCTTCCCGTTTCAACCTTATTACATATCTAGTGTGAATATCTTATATTGAATGTTTGTAAAAGAATGCTGACCTGCTACTATTCATTCGGTAACTAGGCAAGGAGAAGTCTTATAGCTTATATTTTGGTCCGCCAAAGATTTTTGATATTGTCAATATTTTGGCCCATTCTTCTAGCGCTTCAACTACTGCACGTGCCTGGTGAATATTCCTCCCAACGGTTACAACCCCATGGTTTCTTATTATTATTGCCCGAACATTTTCCTCAGTATCAAATATCTTAGAAACCATATTAGCTAGAGCTACTGATCCAGATGGCTTGTTTGCAACCACAACGGGGTCCCCTACTACGATCTTGGCTTCTTCGATTATGTGTAGAAACTGTTCTGCAGATATTGCAACACCTAATGTGTAAGGACTGTGAGTATGTATGATTGCATTTACGATAGATGTTCTTTTGTAGATGGATGCATGCATATACCATTCTATGCTTGGCTTCCTGAAACCTACTATTTTTTCTGTGTGTAAATTAACTTTTACCAGATCCTTCTCTTTCAATTCATAACGCGGGATTCCAGATGGCGTTATTAACATCCAGCTCTTATTCTTTAGCCTGATACTATGATTGCCAGATACCGGTGAGGTGTAACCCATAGTATACAAATCTTTGACGCAATTCACAAGATCTAGTTTGATGGTCAACTATGACTGCCTATTATTTGACATATATTAACAAAACCCATCTAATAGCTTTTTACACCTACATTCCTTTGTAACTTTGTCGACTGGAGAACTATTGCGTAAACAGTAAACCAGAAGGTTTGAATATTCAGATGTATTGCATAATCATTGGTTTGGGTTCGGTGGAATGCGCACCAAAATTGACTCAAAAAGTCCACCCAGAAGACGGTCCAAACGCTCAGCTGAAACAAGCTAATCTGGTCCACTCAAAACTACACGGTACCTTACAATTCTGAATGATTGACAATGAGAGACGGACTAAACGATTCCAATGATCTTTCTCCAATGAGAAGAGGAGGTATTGGCAGTATGGTGGTACTGCTCTCAGCGATGTTGTCTATTGTCGTAGGGATCATATTTCCAACAACTGGTATGTCTCTTGAACCGTATATACTAATCTGGCTCGGTGGTCTATTGTACGTAAATCTAATCAACCTACATCCCAAACATTTGGTTAGTACTTTTCGCAAGCCAAAGACACTTATGGTTTTCACAATAGGTAAACTGATCCTATTACCGTGTATAGTTTATGTCATAACTTCATTAGTTTATCCGAAACTAGCTTTATCTGCAACCCTATTGAGTGGCATTTCAACTGGGCTTGGTGCACCGTTTGCTATCAATTTCATAGGAGCTGGTGAGATAAGCACAATTGCTGCTTTGGTGACGATCACTTCCCTTGTTGTCCCAGTAACACTACCTTTCATCCTTTACGTATTCTTTGAAGATACCGAAGAATTTGTAATACCGATATACGATATTGGCTTTCTCCTTGTGACAGCATTATTCATTCCCTTATCTCTTGGATGGAGCACAAGGAGGTATGTTCCTAGAGTTTCTAAATTCGTTGCAGGCAATTCACTATTTCTTTCTGTAATTTTTATCATGTTAATTAACTTCTCCATGTTTGCAAGATTCTCCCAATACTTCTTTGTTGATCAATCATTGGTCCTAATATCGCTGATCTCTGCATCACTACTCTTTGTCATTTACT
Organism: Nitrososphaerales archaeon TH5893; assembly: GCA_014523685.1. Taxonomy (GTDB): domain Archaea; phylum Thermoproteota; class Nitrososphaeria; order Nitrososphaerales; family Nitrososphaeraceae; genus TH5893. The sequence goes on along the minus strand of JAATVT010000008.1, from coordinate 2,778 downwards.
TGCTAGTCGGGTATTTGTTAGCTCTATCCGTTAAAGGGCAATTAATGGCAACAAGAATTAATGGCATCGTTGCTATGACATACATAAACAACATCCTTGTTTTTGTAGTTGCCGAACGCTTTTTCGGTATTGAAACAGCTGCACTTGCTGGATTCTATAACATTCCTTATTATGTAGGTTTGCTAGTACTCAGGGTGAAATATTCAAGATATGGAAACCAAGATCATAAATGAGAATGACAATCCCCAGCATTTGAAAAGATGACTGACCTCTTATTTCCCTCACAGTAAAAAAGTGATAGTCTAAAGACTTTATTGCTATCGACGGAAGCTAGATATCTAGGAGGACAATTACCAGGAAAACTAGAGTAGTTAATAAACGCACTAAGTGCATCTCTATTATGGCAATAGCGAGTAGAAGACGATCAATTGTAAAGACATTAAGTTATCGTGCGATAGTAACAGTGATTTTAGCAGTAGTTACTTTTGGATTTACAGGAAATCTATACCAAACGTCTACTATTGCTATAGTATTTGGTATACTAGCGACTCTTACTTATTATCTTCATGAAAGATTATGGAGCAAGATACATTGGAGATGAGATGAGCATCTAGAATGCGTCATTCGAAGTCCATCTCAATATTGCAATCAAAAGCTGGATAATTATTAATACATAACTTCCTATTCTATTATTATATGGAAAAGGGAGATAACGATAATGATAGAAAGATAGTAACTTCTGTAGAAATAGTTGATACAATTCCATCGGTTAAAGACAACGAGACAACATCAAATACAGATATTGTATCCGCTGGTGCAACAAAATTAAATGATGAAGACTTGCACCGTCTTTTTCAATTCAGAAATTTGGCCTATTTAACGACTTTGTCAAAGGATGGCTCTCCTCATGTTACTCCTGTCTGGGCAGAACTTGTTGATGATTTAATTTTGATAAACACTTTTGAAACTTCAGCTAAAAATAAAAACATAATAAATGATAAGAGAATAGCGCTCTCTGTAGTAGAGCAGAGCAATCCATTCAACATGGTATCAATCAAAGGAAAGGTAATTGAGCAGACTGCAGAAGGAGCAGAAGAGCAGCTGAAAAGACTTGCCAAAAAATATCTTGGAATTGGAAAATACTATTATCGAAAACCGAATCACAAGCGAATTATACTAAAGATCAAGCCAGAAAAGGTAATGGGCCTATCAATTCATCCTGCTTTCTATTTCCTAGCCTATTCTCCATGGAACAGGGGATAACTAATATGTCCATCCTATTTTTCATCTATTATTATTTTGTTAACTGCCCCCTCAGGTTATATTAGGTATATTATTTGAACGGGCAAATATTATAATTTGTATTCCTTCATATCCTTGGAATTTTGCGAATTTCTTTTAAAGAAGTAATTAATTACTGACTGAGGATTTTCCTCATATTCTTTTATTAATATCCTTAAAGTTGCCAACATTAATTCTTCTATTGTGTGTTCTTTCAATACATTCTCTTGACTAAGTTTTGTTGCGATAGCCAGAGAAATATCATGTAAGGATTGTGATAATTCAATTTTTACAGTAACCAAATTAGAATAAATTATTAGTTGTTGCTTGTATACTTTTTTGTAACAACAGTAAAAGCTTGGGAAATAGCACGAAAAAACAAAACTACGGTTTTGTGTTCCAACATTATATCCAAAACTAACTATCTGAGGACTGGAGATAGCAATTCGGGCATCGTAGTGAAGAAAAATATATTATAACCAATGAGAGGATAAACAATAATAACGATAATGGCAGAAATGTCCAAAGCCGAGATTGCCAAATTTCTTATGCAAGGAACATTTACAGGAAAACTTGCCACAGTTAAGAAGGATGGAAGTTCACATGTTGTTCCAATCTGGTTTGTATTGGATAATGAGAATAATAGACATAAGGTAGGAAATATCATTTTTACCACCGGTGAATCATCAACCAAAGCAAACAACATTCGTCAGGATAATAGAGTGAGTATTTGTGTAGACGATCAGGTACCTCCATTTTCATTTGTAACAATATTTGGCATCGCAAAAATTTATCCTTACAAACGAAAGGAGGTTTTAAAGTGGGCTACTAAAATAGCAGAACGATATATGGGAAAGAGCAATGCTGAAGCGTATGGTAGAAGAAATAGTGAGGAAAGTTCAATCATCGTAAGAATAAAGCCTACAAAAATAATTGGAGAAAATAAGATAGTTGGTTGGGATTGAAGGCGATTTTCGTCAATTGCCAATGATTTATTATATCTATTCGTTTTTCTGCTTTCAGTAACCAGTATATCATCGCTCATCATCATAACGTTTCGTAGTCCACCCGCATACTTGTTTTCATCAGGATTAGATGGTGGTGGTGGAGTTTTAGAATTCGAAAATTAATTCTTGTTTCCTAGAATTCAAAGTCCTATATCTTTACATTGCCTTTTGCCATGATATGGGCTTGTGACGGGTGGAAGATCCTGGGTGTTACAAGCCAGAAATACAACTACAATACATGCTATGGACTAGCAATTATGTAAACAATAACAAATGATGATATATTCACTCATGAAATAAAAAAAGAGACAGGTAGAAAGACAGTTCATCTTTTTCCTATTTTCTTTGTAGACAATATTTGGATAATTCATTCATGAAATGAGTCCAGCCTTCATCATGTCCTTTAGAAGACACTTTTTCTTGCTCTTTTCCTGTAAAGCCAGAATGAACTAGTTCAACTCTTGTTTTATTCCGTTCTAACTCTTCCAGT
>JAATVT010000110.1 GCA_014523685.1 Nitrososphaerales archaeon TH5893 | reverse complement strand
GGTATTGTTAACATAATCGACGAAACGCTTTTCATTCCGAATAACTATCTTTTCCACAATAGTTGGAAGGTCGTTTTTCGCTGATTGTGATATGTCATCATACTCAAGCCTTCCCAAAACACTCATGACTTTGTCACGACCTTCTCGTCCAATATATACCCGTTCGCCAACCTCGAAATTCATATTCTGGACTCCGAGCAATTCTAGCAAGGTTAAATGTTCTTCTCCAATACCTTGGACTATTAGCCCTTCCCTACCTCTCACGGTACTGGATTTGCCTCGAAGAGTATAATCCAAAACATATGCATACTCCTCGTATTTTCGGGGAGGTTGTTGCAGCTCGGAGTAGTTTGATGTACTAATACTGGTACTAGTACCTCTACCACGGTAGCTAGAATATGAAGGTGCTGACAATACCAGTTCTTCCTATATTATAAGTAACTAACTTTTTATTTAACTTTCATTGGACAGTTCTAAGGATAGCTAGCATCTTTTCCAGAGTTTCTGTTAATATGAGCTTCTTCCAACCATATGTGAACGCTCGCAGTTCTTCTATCGACGTAGGCATAATGTTCACAATCTCTATAGCTTCTTCTGGTTTTATTTCGCATTCCCCTACTAGCCTCTTCACCATTTTTTCGGCAGACTCTGAATCAGTCTTGGCAAATTTACGAACATAATCATAGGTCCATCTCTGGATCTGATCCATCTCATCTGGCTTGACCGCTTCCAGAATCTTCTTGACCTGAGGGAGAGTAACAACCTCCTTTTTCATTATTTCGGCCAATTTTTAATCTCTTCTCCAAGCTCGCTATCTTTTTCTGATTTTCTGGGTTCTAGTGGCTTAATGTGATTAGGCTTTACTTGCAATATCTTTTGTTTCCCTCCTAGCATTACAGATACCTTAATAATTCTTTTCCCAACATCTTTCACTACTCCCATTCTACCTTGAAACCTTCTGTGTGGGGTAGTTGTATGCTCCCTTGAATCAATGTCTACAACAACCTTATCGCCCGCATGGTAATCAACAAGGAGATAAGATATCCCGCGAAGAGTATTTCCCTTTCTCATCACAGATCGTGATTTTCTTCTTGTCCCATGGGAACTAGGCATAAGGAATGACTATTTCAGCCTTAATTTAATATTATCTACATTAGTGGTTTGTTAATGTGATGTAATAATTCCTACTATACAGGATCTTCAACCCCACTCTCAGCCAATGTAAAAAGTACCTCTCTTTCTGGATGATAAGGGCTATCTACCATCCTTGCAATCCTATTCTTGCCCGATCGCTTGAGATATACTCTGTACGTGCTTGTATGTGCCACTACGTGCCCTCCTATTGGCCTAAAGGGATCTCCAAAAATCGAATCAGGAGAGGATTGAATCTGATTCGTTGCCAGAACGGCGACACCATAGGTAGCTGCTATCCTCAACAAAATATGCATGAACTTATTCAGCTTTTGTTGTCTTTCTGACAATGTTGAGCGTCCAAGGAATTCTGCTCTGTAGTGAGCAACCATAGAATCCACCACAATCAACTTAATACCATTTGCATCAATAACTGGCCCTGTTTGTTCGATAATCAGTTCTTGATGGGCACTATTGTACGCTTTAGCCACAAGGACATTGTCAAGTATTCTGTCTGCATCCAAATTCCGCGCCTGTGCGATTGAGACTATCCTTTCGGGGCGAAAGGTATTTTCAGTATCAATATACAATGCCCCAGCCTTCAAACCCCCCTGCGGTTTGTCCAAATTGACAATAACGCATAGGGTGTGACATAGTTGGGTCTTCCCTGTACCGTACTCACCATAGATCTCGGTAATTGCTCTTGTCTCTATACCGCCCCCAAAAAGATCATCAAGGTTCTTGGAACCAGTAGAGATGCGTTCCTCATTCTTCCTCTTTTCATACAATATAGTTGCTTTGGTGAAACTCTTCTCAATAATTCCTATTTCTTCAAGCTTCGATCTGGCCTTGTTGCATATGTATACAGATTTGTCTAACTGCATACCAGTTGCCTCAGATACGTCAACAGGTCCTCTTACTACTAAATCCTTGATTGATTTAAACCCTGCTTGTTCGAGAAAGCCTTTAGTGGTGGGACCTATATCATCAAGAGTATCTAGCATCAAATCGCTTTTATCTGAATAGTTGTGCCTCTCTTCAGGCTCACCGTCGTCGGCTTCCAATACCATTAACCTGGTATCATGGCTAATTAGTTTTTAGATTGCTATAGCTAAAATTGCGCTAGATATTAAATCCGGAATCCTAGGCACTCATAATGATAATCAAGATCCTTTGCATTGAATTGGCTTCTTTTTGCTTCTTGTCTGGATAATGCTTCTTTTGATGTGCAACGCGGGTTTCCTCCTTAATATTTCTTGGAAATTCTATGTTCAAGGTCTATAATCAGGCCTTTCTCATGCTCATGTAACAAATAAATAATGAAAATCGCCTCTTTTTATGTATCTCATTTTGGGTGTCATTATTGATAATTGATTTAAACCTTTATCATAAGAAAGCACTGATCATAGGCGGGGGAATTGAGGGTCGTAGAAAAGTTCGGGGATTATTGGGACAGGACTGCTATATTACAGTGATCAGCGATCGCTTTGATGCATACCTAAATGACCTTTCGGATAGCGGCCAAATTCAAACTATCAGAGCAAAGGTAGAGGATACCACCATACTCAACAAATATGGTGACACTCTTTATCTATTGCTTGCCTGTACCGATAACAGGTCATTAAATAGAAAGCTTGTTGAGAAAGGTCGTTCCCTTGGTGCGTTTGTTTATTCTGTAGACGACCCCTCACATAGTGACTTTTCGTATGCATCCATAATTAATATAGAAGGAGTAATGCAAGTTGCTATATCCACTTCTGGGAGGAGCCCAATTATGGCTCGCCAAGTTAGGATGAGAGCTGAGAAAATGTTAAAGAGAGTAATAAAAAAAACAGATATTGAAAATACCAAATTGCAGGAATTTGCACGAAATGCCGCTAAATCAAGAATACGCTCAGTGGAAGGGCGGAAAAAGTTTCTATATTCATTACTCAGTGATAAATATATCCAGAGACTACTTATGGAAGATAAGATGGAGGATGCAAAGAGTTCCACAATCGAGCTTCTAGACAAATGGGAGGATCAATCCAGATGACACAATATGTCGCATCTACCACTAAGGATAGGCTGCATATCATCAACGCAAGAGTTACCTACAGGAAGGCACCCATCCATCTACTAGAAAAGTTTGCGTTCACCGATATCAATCATGCCTACGATATTCTCAAGGATAAATCCGGACTTCAGGAATGCATAATTTTGCAGACCTGTAACCGAGTCGAAGTCTTTGGTGTTTCTCAAAGTACAGATTCGGACAGACTGCTTGATGGATGGGCCTCAGCGGTTGATCTGTCTGAATCTGAGTTTCAGAATGTCGTTGAAATTAGCAGCGATAAAGATGTAATGCTTCACCTCTTAAAACTTGCAGCAGGTTTGGATTCTCTTGTCATAGGTGAAGACCAGATACTTGGCCAAGTAAAAAGGGCATTTGAATACTCGCGCACAAGGCAACATGTTGGGTCTCATCTTTCTATCCTATTTGAAAAAGCAATCAAAGTAGGAAGCCGGGTTCGGACGGAGACGGCGTTAAACAAGGGCAGTGTCTCAATTGGGTCTATGGCAGTAAACTTAGCCGGCGAATATTTCGATGATCTGAAAACCAAGAAGATCTTGATTATTGGATCAGGAGAAGGGGCCAGTCTTATAGCTAAATCTCTTAAATTGCGAAATATCGATTTTGTGGTGACAAGCAGAACCTTTCAACGGGCGAAATCATTCACAGATGCTGCGTCAGGGATCCCCATCACATTTGAAAAGGCACTAGAAGAGTTTCATAATTTAGATCTAATATTTGTCTCCACTATAGCCCCATATTATCTTGTCACATACGAAAGAATTGCTAAGGCAATGGTTAGAAGAAAGAAAGCCCTTATGATATTTGACCTTTCAAACCCAAGAGCTGTGGAAGAAAAAGTTGCTTCAATAAACAAGGTCAAGCTAATAAATATGGATCAGATCGCCGAGGTTGTCGAAAAGAATATTCGTTCTCGTAGGAATGAAATTCAATCAGCGGAAAAAATTGTGGACACGGAGATGAAATCCGTCGACATACTGATGAAGAGAACAAGAGTCGAACCCATGATAATATCCATTTTTAAAAATGTTGATGAAATTAGAGCCCGTGAGTTGAAAAAGGCCCTTTACATTCTTAAAGATAGAATAGGACCGAATGATGCAAAAGTGGTTGAACAGCTTTCTCGTGCTATTGTAGAAGGCATTTTATCTGCTCCAATGAATAATCTTAGAAAAGAAATTGAATTAGGGGTAGCTGATCAAGAGGAGATTATGAAAGCTATAGCCAAGTTGTTCGTGTATGATAACAAGGAATCATATTAGTGTAGGTAATAGAGTCTATCAGCGCATAAATCGAGTCCCTGGCTTCCCTATTGTTAGGTTAAGACGTCTGAGGAAGAGTGCCGCGATAAGAACTTTATTTCAAGAAACCCATCTATCTGTAACGGACTTAATATGCCCTATATTTGTAGAGGAGGGAATTTCAAAGCCACGACCAATCGAGTCAATGCCAGATATTCAACGAATGCCCTTATCTTCGCTAGTTAGTACTACGGAGGAAATTAGAAGGACAGGTATTAAGGCTGTAATTCTATTCGGTATCCCTTCGTCAAAGGATAGAAACGCTCGGTCAGCATATGATGAAAGGGGCGTCGTACAGCAATCTGTTGAACTCTTAAGAAAGCATTTTTCAAATACATTAGTCATTATTACAGATGTCTGCCTGTGTCAATATACTACAGACGGTCATTGTGGGATTCTGTTGAACAAAAAAATAGACAATGATAAAAGCATTAGAATTCTTGCTAGGGTAGCCATCAGCCATGCCCGTTCGGGTGCAGATATTGTAGCCCCCTCTGCCATGATGGATGGGCAAGTAGCTGCAATCAGAGCATCTCTTGATAAAACTGGTTTTAGGGACGTTGCCATAATGGGATATTCTGCAAAGCATGCCTCGCAGTTGTATGCTCCTTTTAGAGACGCCTCTCACTCAAAACCAAAGTTTGGTGACAGGAAGACTTACCAAATGCCTTATACCAATTCACGGGAAGCAATGCGTGAAATCCAGGAAGATATCTCTGAGGGAGTAGATATAGTTATGATCAAGCCAGCGTTACCATATCTTGATCTTATATATCAGGCCAGAAAGCATACAAATATGCCAATTTGTGCATATAGCGTATCCGGTGAGTATGCACTAGTGAAGGCTGCATCTCAGGAGGGATGGGTTGACGAGAAGTCTATTATTACAGAACTCTTGACATCGATTAAGAGGGCTGGCGCGGATATGATAATTACCTACCATGCAATGAAGATGGCTCAAATAATGAATAAAGCGAATAATTAATTGTTGCGACTCAAAGAGTCTATCTATAAGAATCTTTCTATTGATTTTATGTAATTTAGTTTCTAATCGAATGGAAAAAGGATTTTTCTACCGTAATGATAATATTAAAGAAAATTCTCCTCACTAAGGTTTGGACTTCGAAACCATCATTATGGTGATAATTACCAGTTTCTGGTTCTCTACTATTCCTGTTGCTTTTTTGACACTAACACGATTGCTTCGCAACAGAAGAATCTTTGTTGAAACTGACCTCAAACGTATTCATAACGATCCGATAATAATCTTCCAAATCACAACGCGATCAGCCACCAGAACTCCAGTAGTTGTAAGAGGAGTAGAGTCTATAATTGAATCATGTCAGAAGGTAAATTACGAGGATTTTGAAATTTCAGTAGTGACTGATGACGAGAAAGACAAGGTTACCCTCTCAAAACACAATTGTGAGGTCATTGTAGTTGAAAAACAATATTCTACCAATGCAATAAAGAAGGGAAGAGCATTGCAATATGCTGTAGAATTCCGACGCAAGATCATGAAGAACAGCCCTAAGCAATGGATATTTCATATGGACGATGAAAGTTGTGTTACGACCCAGACTGTTCTTTCACTTCTGAAGTTCATCAGAAGCGCAGGTCCAGCGGTAGCCTCCGAAGGACCAATATTCTATCCCTTGAAATTTGAAAACGCTAATCCTCTAACAGCAATTGCCGAGTCAATAAGGCCTTTTACATGTTATGACTGTGTATCTCAGATGACAAACCCACCTCCAATGCACATGCACGGCAGCAACCTGCTTGTTAGATCAGATATCGAGGACATGATAGGATGGAACTTTGGCCCTACGCTTGCGGAAGATCAGTTATTTGGTTATAAAGTTTATGAAAAATACGGCCGCAAATCCCTGGGATGGCACGGTGGCATACTCTTAGAACAACCTCCACTCAACATCAAGGATCACTTTATGCAAAGGCGGAGATGGGTACTTGGTAGTTTACAGAACATGGGGAGGTTTCCGATAATTCACAAGTTCAAAGTAATGTTCAAATTATCAACATATTTTCTAGGTTTTGTCTCTGGCATAGTTTCGATTTTCCTTTACTTTCATCTTCAATTTCCAAAATTGTTAGACCTAATTTCTGTGCAGGATATGCTTTCTCAATCGAATATCGCAGATATTGGTCCTCGGGTTAATGAAATCGTTAACACTTTATCAGCGGATTCAATATTCAATACACTGTCTAATGGAACTGCTACTGACATTACCATTGGGTTGATGCTCATATTTCCATATATTTTGTGGCTTTTTTCTTACCAAATGGGATTGTTCTTAAATTTAAGATATTCAGAGATTGTATTTAAGAAAAGGATCTTCATGCACTTGCAGACGTTGATTCTTTCCTTTCTGATTGGTTTAGTAGAAACATTCCCCGCTTTCTATGCAATGCTAGAATATTACTTTGGAAAAAGAAAGGATAAGAATTCTGACATTAAAATTTATGACTTTTATGTCATAGATAAATAAAATAACACATTACAATCTGGAGAATTTCAGGTAGTTAAGAACATGGAAATCTCTAATTGCTGCGATAAATTGAAAGACAGCTTGCGAGGAAAACTATCAATATACTCTAGTTCCATTGTTGTAATATCCGGAGTATTCTTTCCCTCCTCCCACTATATTTAGAGGGGTTATTCTGAAAATAGTCTCACAGAAGCCATAGCTGACCTCATAATCTAAGTTCAAGCCTGCAACAGATCAATTAACACAAATCGATACGGCGTTGAATGTATTCTTCTAAACTCAATCGCATTCATGACCAACTTCCAAAGCCATTGTGGGGCGATTACCGGAATTTCTCCGTTGATACACCTGAAATTTTATACGGGAACCACAAGAACAAAGGGATAGAAAAATCTTAGGTTAGCATGCCGAGTATTCTGCTATGGTGATCACATTCTATTCATAAACTCTCACGGTATCTTCACCCTTTTTTCCTGGCTAATGTGCCATGCCCTTGATGACTCCATTTGTGTTTTACACGAGATGAAGCACGGCCATGATTTTGACTTGTAGTATGGGATAGAGTTCGCTTTGCTCTAGTAGGAACGGCTAAAAAATAAGCTCCTCAATTTTCTCTTGCTTTTTACTGCAAACTTCGTTGCCAAAAATCCACCACCAAATGAGGATCCAATAATGTTCAAACTCTCAATTTCGAGCCCATGTAAAAAAGCTTTAAAAAACCTAACAAAGACCCATCGGGTCTAGAACAAAGTGCTTATCTCTATGTCCAATACAAATAATATACGGCGATTAGCTGGTGATTCTTACGGGATCATTCTCTTGTTCCAGAGCCTTGTCTTCAGAATTAGCTAGTTCCTTAGTCTCATCGTCTATAATATCTGGCAACTCAGGTATGGCAGGAAGAAGTCGAAGAAGTTGCATGTATTTTTCTAAATAACGCAACCCTTCTTCAGTAGTCTTATATAATCCAGTAATTTCTGAATATTCAACCAAACCCTTTTGCACCGCAATAGCAAGGTATCTTACTAACTGAGAGTGTGATAAAGCGGCCGTATTCATTATTGTAGTCTTATATTCCCACTTCTTTGATGCAGAGCGCAACATAGAAGCCATTATTTCCACGTCGGAGCGATTCTTCATGTAGAGATGCTACCTCCTCTCTGATGCCATTGCCAATTTATGATGTTCATTGTCTCTTCTCCCCACCTTTCCTTGTATATTCTTCTTTTTATAGACAATAAAACGGTGTTAGCCAAGTCGTGACGACAAACTGTGTTCATATTGCTGACAATACCTTAATTGCTAAAAACCTATGTAAATGCTTGATGTCCTACCAAGCAAGCTTGATAGGGAAAGACAATCCAGTATAACCTGTCTCCAACAAAGGCAATAAACACAGATCGCGTCGGAAAACTAAAAATTACAAAACTTGAAACCTAGTAAATGGCCAGATTCAAAAAAATAGGACGGATTACGGATTGGATTAAAGCGGCAATGAAAGTAGCATTGGTGTTTCTGATACAGTCTGTACACCTAACCCTCCTCCTATTGTGGAGTCTTCCGCGTTTGTCGCCTTATTAATACACACTGCCCATCCGCTGCACACGTTCTTCTGTTCACTCTCCTGTTCTGTTCCTGTCTCGCTGCTATCGCCCTCATCCCCATTCTCATCATCACTGTCATCATCACTATCATCATCACTATCATCATCACTATCATCATCATCTTGAGATCTGGAGCTCTCATCGTCATCATTATCATCTTCACCTCCGTCGTCGTCATCTTGAGACCGGGCGTCATTGTCTTCTTCCTCGTTATCAGATTCATCCTCACTCTGTTGGTTCTCCTCGGAGCCACTGTCCTGACTACTCTCATCTTCTTGAGCATAGATTAATTCAAAGCTCCCCGATGGAATTATTGAAGACATTAATGCCGCTGCGATTACTGACATTGCCACGAGTGCAAAACTTTTGCGTCTCATATTCATATAAACTGCTTCATATTCATTTATTTGGACTCCCATAAACTTGATGGTAACAATGCAATTGTGCTTTGGTGAGAACATATTTGCTAGATAAGTATACTAGGTATTATATGCTCAAAAATCATCGTAGTCGAGTGTAGCGTACGTGAAGGAATATGGCCGCCTCTTGCTAGGTTAGAATGGAAAATAACCTATCAAAGTTTTATAGTATTGAAATGATTAACCCAATCGTAGGGGTCGTTGTCTAGCCTGGTATGATGCCAGCCTCGGGCGCTGGAGGCCGCTGGTTCGAATCCGGCCGACCCCATAAGATCACTCACGTAATCCCGATAATTCATAAAGGCCATCTGGAGAATTAGAAAAGACTTAGAAGGGTCTGTAATAGCTGGCATTTCCCAGTCAACAGTTGCTAATGATACAATAAAAGGACGCGCTTGAAACTGAAAATGAGAAGGTCAAAGGATGATTAATGCAAAGATAGCAAATACGGAACCATATTTATGGGTTGGATGTTAATGTAGATACAGGAATATATGGTACCTTAAT
>JAATVT010000109.1 GCA_014523685.1 Nitrososphaerales archaeon TH5893 | reverse complement strand
CCTTTGTTCCGATTCATTACACCATGAAAAGACTAGACTTGATAGTACCTCATGAGCGAGTGCGAGATGTAAATGAAATTCTCCACAAGTATAAGGTAGGAGGGCTGACAATGTATGATATTAAGGGGCGGGGGCGCACAAAGCAAGAACCTCTCTCTGTAGGAAGGGGGGTAATGAAATATGTCCCCGAATACGGATCCAACACAAAATTAGAGGTATTGGTTCCTGATTCCCTAGCAGACCCTATTGTAAACGACGTGCTCGCCGAGATAGGCGCTGGTACGTCATCTATTGGAAAGATATTTGTATTTGATGTAGTTGGTGCATACGATATAGGAACCAAAGAAACAGGCGACTCTGCATTGTAAAAGCACCAAAATAAAGAGTATATTAAATATATCGCAAAATTAACCAAATCACTGTCTAAATTGCGTCTAATAATTGTCGGATTTGGAAATGTAGGACAGAGCTTTGCAAAACTTATTCTCTCACGCTCTGCAGATTTGTATAGCACATATGGAGTTAACCCTCGGATAGTTGCATGTATTGATAAAAAAGGGGCGGTTGTTTGTCCGTCTGGTATTGACCTTCAAAAATTATTGGACATTAAGAAGATTAAGGGAACTGTGGTTGAATATAGATCAGAAGGATGTAAATCGTTAGAAGACGACGTAGTTGAACAGACGGATTCAGATGTCTTACTCGAGTTAACTCCCACCAATTTACAGAATGGAGAACCAGGCATTTCGAATATCATATCAGCAATGAGGTCCGGAAAACACGTCATAACGACAAATAAGGGTCCTCTTGCTTTGGCCTTCCCGTCGTTAATGGAACTCGCAAACTACAATAACGTTATGTTGCGTTTCAGTGGGACCGTTGGTGGAGGCACCCCCATCTTAGAATTTGCAAAGAGATGTCTCAAGGGTGACAGAATTCTATCCTTCAAAGGAATACTCAATGGTACCACCAATTATGTTTTGACTAGAATGGAGCAAGGTCTATCATTTGAAAGCGCGTTGAGAGATGCCCAAGAGAAAGGAATTGCAGAAGCCACTCCTGAGCTAGATATTGACGGGTATGATGCAGCGGCCAAGGTTTCGATAATCGCGAACTGGGTCATGGGGATGAAGAAGACAATCTGTGACGTAGAAAGGATTGGGATTGCGGAAGTTACGCTTGAAAGAATTGAGGAAGCGCAAAAAAGGAATAATTCTATAAAGTTGATTGGAATGACTGAGAATAGGAAGCTTATTGTGAGGCCTATGGAGGTATCTAAATTCGACCCAATTTGTGTAAATGGGACTCTAAATGCTGTGACATTTTCATCGGAACATTCTGGACAGCAGACAATTATTGGAAGAGGAGCTGGGGGGATGGAGACGGCCAGTGCCGTCCTCCGTGACTTAATAGAAATTAAGAATTCTGTATATGAAATGTGAACAATTTGGTTGAACATCTGTTCGATTACTTATTTCGACGTGATGTCGAATTGTCTATCTTTGCTAGCCCTCATTTATTTACTAGGAGAGGCACTTCGAATCAGTTAGAGTATGACTGTGCTAATTGATGTAGAATTAGTTGTCTACACTCTACCATAAATGGTAGTTCTGTGAAGAGATTAATTGGCTCTTAAAATATAGAGTGAGACATATCCTAGCCAATTCCGACAGCTCATGAAAATTATTTTTCAACTTCGATAACAGGAAATAGATAATAGGTATCTTGGGTCCTGCAAAGATGTTAAGTCATTCATGTGCACAGTATACAGTCACAAATCATCAATATGATTCTGATACTGAATTAAATCATCATTGGAGAATAAATGGAAAACATCACACAGTAGTTCCTGTTAGAAATGGTTCGGAATTTGGGCATATTAAAAGTGATATCTAATGACATTCACATCAAAGCAACAAAGATAAAGCAATTTATATAATGCATTCGAAGTGCGACTAATTGGCGACAAAAGGTGTCGAAATAAACGATAGTGCTAGTATTGATCCCGTCGTCTATCCCCTCAATGGATTACTTGTTAGAAATAGAATAATTGTCTGGAATATAGAGTGTTCCAGGTTATTATTTGTGAACGGGTATTTCGGAAAACCCCTGGGCATACCGAAACCTAAAGGGATTCAATTCAGCCAGCCACTTGTTCTAGACCTCATAGAAGGATATTACCTTACGCTGAAATCGAAATTGAAATTACGTACTATAGATGGGAGGCCAATGTCGACTTCAAATATCAAATCCCTTTGCAAAAACCAATACGACGAGTTTGATACAAAATATCTAGTTTTTCAGGAGCTGCGAGATCGAGGCTATGTAGTCTCACCTGGTATCAAATTTGGTTGCGACTTTGCTGTGTACGAGCGAGGCCCAGGAATTGACCACGCGCCTTACTTGGTCCAAGTATACAAGCCGGGTTTTGATATAACCGCAACAGCCATTGTACTAGCAGGAAGGTTGGCAACAACTGTTAAGAAGCAGTTTATCATAGCAATTCCCAAAACGAAGGAGAAGAAGGTAGAATTCATCGGATTTGACTGGTGGCGCGCATAATTCATTTACCAAGAAGATCCCCTATATTCTGTGTCTGTTTCATGATGCTCGGGACATGTTCATTATTTTGGGGCAGATCGAATCTAACAAAATTTTCTCCTGAAATCGTCAAAACCGTTGTAAATTTGTCAGATCCTTGGGCAAGCCATCCCTTATACCTTATCGAATTTTTCACTATATCGATTATGCTGGGTTTCCTTTCGTCTACTTCGTCATAACATGAAAGGATTTCGCCGAACTTCACCTCTGATTTGTGATTGAATTTTGTTAGATAATACACAAAGACTACTGTTTTTTCATAGTGGCTGAAAGGTCTCTTCTGGTTATAAAATTCCCTCAGTCCTGTTTTATTTTGATTTGCCTTCAAATCTACAGGTATAGGTGGGAGGGGTGCATGTTGTCTATTCATATGCTTACCGGCTGTTTTTTCCGCATGATGTGTAGATATCGGAGTAATTTCGTATTGCCGATGATTATTTTCGGGGAGATATTTCCCTTTAGTTTTTCTCGAGTCAGTGATCTTTCTGGCTACAACTTCCTGTATTGCAGTTTTACATATTTCCTCGAATTTTTCCAAATGTCTTTCGACAAAACTGTCACTTCCTTCAATCTCAACAATGCCTTCCTTAATGTTAATTTTGAACTTGGCTTCGGAGGGATTCACCTATTTAACCTCCCCCCAGACTCTAATTAACTTGTCGGTACAATACCGTAATTAAGTTGTTCGTAAATGCAAGATTACCAATTGGTCCTTGACGTGTCAATTGAAGATTCAAATTTTTGACAAGCTCAATGGAGAGAGGACAATAAGGCTGATGCCAATATTGAGATCTTCTCAGGTCCTATTCAGACTTGATCATAAGCTCCTTCTGCATCAAACGATTGTATGACGTTGACACTAAATGTTAGCCCATCTGCTCACGCATACCCTCAAAAAGCTAATACAAGAATTACTGCCTGCTACCAAACTGAGTCTTACCTAATGAGTAATGTGTTGAACTTAGAAGTTAACTTTAATAATGCACAAAATGCTCCTATGCCATGGAAGAGCGTGCTCTTCAATCATCTTTAAAATATTCTAACAAGATTGCTCTAATCACTGGTAGCGGGACGGGAATCGGGTTTTCAGTTGCAAAGAGGTTCGCAGAAAATGGCGCAAGTATTATTATCTTGGGCAGAAGAAAGGGGCCACTCGAACAAACAGAAAGCACCTTGAACAAGATAATGGCAGACAACGGGTCATCCGCTATGGTAAGGTCCTTTCCTGGCATCGACGTCTCAGATGAATCGGGAATCAACGATATGATAAAAAAGATAGAGGAAGAATTTGGGAAAATAGATATCGTAGTAAATAATGCTGGGGTGTCAGGACCAGTTAAAGCATTTACAAATGCTAATTTCACTGAGTTCAAAGAATGCGTTGCCATCCATCTAACCGGTACCTTTTGGACAACCCGACAATGTCTACAAATGATGGAACAGGATTCCAAGATAATCACGATATCTACGTTCTTTAGTGAAGAAAACCGCCATGAGCAAAGACCCTATAGATTTAGGACACCTTATACGGCAGCCCAGGGTGCAAAAAATAGACTTGCTGAGGCCCTAGCATGGGAACTTGCCGATCGGAACATCAGATCGATAGCGACCAATCCCGGGCCGGTACACTCTGATCGAATATACAAGACCGTATATCCTAAGGCGGCTGCAGAGTTCCTCAGAATAAGTGGGTATGCAGATCTATCATCCTCTCAGATTGATTATGCTTGTAGCAAACTTCTTCCCTTACTCGGTGATGACGATGTTTTAATTTCAAATACGTTAAGAGAGGTCGCCCAAGATATTAAGCAATCAGGCCGAACTAGTTCAGCAAATATTGATACTCTTGTTCAAACATTAACAGAATTGATGGGCAAGGTTCAAGAAATAGCAGAGAAGATTCAGAATAATACTAGAAATATGATCGTCGATAGAGAATTCCTATCACAGGATGACGTTGCGGACACTGTATTAAATTTGTGTGATGAAAAGTTGAGCAGGCTCATTAACGGGAGAATTGTGCCTAGTGATAGTGTATTCTATCCAGTCAAACCTCAGATCAGAACTACCCTTGATAACACGTCATTCCCTTTTCAAGTTACAGGAAAAGTTGTTATTATTATAGCAAACCCAGCGAACAGACAGGAATTGGATCGTCTAGATGTCCTAACAAAAGTGCTACATCAAGAAGGTGTAAAGGATCTGACTCTGTTTCTTCCACAAAAAGTAACCGGTGAATTCCGAGATTTTTCTTGTATCGAGTTTGATATATCTAACGAGTATCAGATAAAAGCTCAAATTCATGAGGTTAGAAAAAAATCTAGAGTGATCGATGCAGTCATTTATCTGACAGGCAACTATGATTATAATCGGCCCATTCTTTCTATTTCAAGGGATGAATGGGAATTCCTAGTGGACAGGTTTATCAACATTCCTGCGTTGGTAACAAAGGAATCGGTGAATGCAATGTGTCCGGACGCTGAACTAGATCCTATCAAGTATAAGAATTCTGAAGGAAAAATTATTCTGATAGGTCCAGAGAGTCCAATCGGAACAAAAATTTCCGGGCTTGTTCGAGCAAGATCGGAAATTTTCAGGGGTGCGTTGAGACCATATACAGCCACAGTTAACCAAGAACTCTTTGAAGTATTAGGATCAAGTATCAGGTTGTTCCTCATTTTACCAGGAAACGTAGAAGGATCAGGGTCGAATGCTCAAAGCCTTTCTCAATCCGTGGTACAGATACTTTCAAACCAGATTGGAAATAATAATGATTCGATTTTTTATGTCGATGAAGTGAGAAAATGAGTAACTACCAAAAAAGTGAACTAGATATTAGAGAAAAATATAGAAACCGTTGTGAAGGGAATGGATTGAGCCCTAGGATCTAGCTCAACACAAGTGGGCCTTCAATGGTCATTATCATGTATCGGAAAATAGCGGAGATGGCTGAATGATCAAATATATCAACAAGCGTACTAATCTCTTTAACTAAAATAAATTAGACTACGTACTGCGTTTGTCCTGAGCATAAAATCCTCAACAATACGATGGCAACTGATCAAGTTTAGCCTGATACTTCGCCAGCAACGCCTTCCTTCGATTGTCCGTCAATAATTTCGGCGGTGGCAAATCTATTACCTACTTGCGTTATTCTGATCTTCGCGTTCTGTCCAACTTTCCCATCCTTAACAAAAATTACGAACCCTTGTATTCTTGCAATTCCTTCTCCCTTCCTACTTATTTCAGTTATTTGCACGTCGTATTCCTTTCCTGCTTCTACGGGTTTGGGGCCGAAGTTGTCATTTCTTCTGAATCCTCCTTCACTCATTACTAATACCTTATTCCAAGGACAAACAAAACCCCATATAAACTGTCAAAAATACCCAGCGGCACATTAAATACAAAATGGAAATTGTTTATCAAGTTCCTATTCTGATTTTATCATCACAGATTCTACGGAGACATTCAATTGCAGATAATGCTGCTAGGTAGCTCGTCTTGGGGTTATGCGGGCTCGGGACATTCCGAACCACTATCAAAATTTCCCCGAACCCACCCCTTGCAATAATTTCATGTTCGTTTCTGTTTGTGTTAGGATCTGCTATAACTCTCACTCTCGTTTTTCTAGTTCCGAGCCCTGCCAAGCTAAGTAACACAGCAACGTTAATGTTTGTAGGGAACATTTTGATAGCTTCTAATGCATTTCCATCGTACAGCAATTTTCTTTTTCTTATAGTTTCTGGTTTTGTTTTCGTAAGATCAAAAAATGGGGCTCCCGCTAGCGACTTAGGGTTTTTCGTGGTCGTCAGCATCACAAAATTAAGAATGTGCTTTACGCTGCATAATGCATCTATTCCTGCAATTGCACCCGTCGGAAAATAAATGTGGCTCTCATGTTTCTTAACAGTACTATATAGCTCCTCTAACAAATGAACATCAGAAAATGCACCGGTACTCATTATCATGAGACTTTTGTTTGATGAAACAATTTTCTTAGCGAAGGTTCTCACTGCAGTATGTGAGGCGGCTTCGATTATAATATCTGCTTCTTTAAAAGACGATGACGATACAAGCTGTGAAAATCTTGAGAAAATAGGAGGATGATTGTTATGAAGCTTATCTCTCAAATCTAAGGAGGCACTTGTTACTGAGTCGAAGAGAAAAGCTATGATAGCATTCTTGATATGAGTCTTATCAATAGCTAAAGCGAGCTCAGCCCCTATCGTCCCACAACCTATCACTCCTACCCTCTTCCGCACCTGTAGTTCATGTTCCTCGATCTATAAAAAGCCCTTAGTTGTCTCTAGAATCGATTAATAGTTATGAGTTATGGCCTATCCTATTGGAGTTAGGGATGAATACATTGGGATATTATTACAACTATCGTCTTCCCGTACGTTCAGGCTTCCGTTGACCAGGGGATCTCCTTTTATCAAACCTCTTAACAAAGTTATTTCTGTTACGCACCCTTGCGATTGGGCTTACCCTATCTCTACCCTTTATTTTTGGGGTTTGACCTCGAACCTTACCAGCTTTCGTAAGAGATCCATGCGTAGGCATAGTGATGTCTACTGTTAAGCCTAATATATACGTGGTCTGCTGCTTAAAACACGGTCGAAATAATGCTCCACCAGGCAATAATTGCCGCATTGTAGATTCGTGAGGCAAGGTTGACCTCGATTGTACTAATTTAAATGCCTTGCAATAGAGTGTTTATCGTTCCATGCTCCAATCTGCTCTGGGTATTGAAGAAAGCATTACTCGACTGAAGAAAGAAAAAAAAGCAGTTATTCTGGCACACAATTACCAGATACCAGAGGTCCAAGAAATAGCCGACTTTGTTGGGGACTCGTTGGCACTTTCACAGACTGCTGCTGAAACTACTGCTAATACTATAATCTTTTGTGGGGTCCACTTTATGGCAGAAACAGCCGCCATTATTTGCCCAGAAAAGCGAGTCTTAATACCTGATCTGGAAGCTGGCTGTTCACTGGCTTCAAGCATTAACGCAGCTGAACTCAATTCTTGGATTACGGAACATCCAAACGCAGTAGTAGTTAGTTACATTAACACTACTGCTGAAGTAAAGTCGTTGTCTGATTATTGTTGTACCTCTTCTAATGCTGTTCGGGTTGTAAATAGTATTCCAGCTGATAAGGAAATACTATTTTTGCCAGATATGTTCCTAGGATCCTATGTGGCAGAAATTACAAAGAGGAAAAACATGTTTGTCTGGCCAGGAGAGTGCCACGTGCATGCCGGCATAAGAACACAAGATATTAATGCGATGCTGGAGATGTACAATTCTGCAGAGTTATTAGTGCATCCAGAATGCGGTTGCACGTCCTCTACACTATATGATATATCCTCTGGTCAATTGCTGAAAAAAGCACATATTTTATCTACAGAGGGGATGATGAAGCATGCAAGAAACTCAGACGCTAGGCAATTCTTAGTAGCAACCGAAACGGGGATCTTACATAGGATGAAGAAGGAGAATAAATCTAAGGAATTTATTCCTATTAAAGAGGATGCCATATGTAAATATATGAAAAAAATAACATTAGAAAAAGTTTACGATTCGATTTGCAATGATGTCTATGAGGTGAAAGTTCCCAAGCGTGTGGCTGACAAGGCCCGACTCGCGATCCAGAGAATGATGGATTTGACGTAGCGAAGATGTCTCAACTTTGGTTGAACTTTGCTATATCTGACAAATTTTTTCAATAGATCAATTGGATATTTGGATCTCGGACAATTATTCGAAAAACCAATTTTTAGAGCTGGAGGAATGATCAAGGTAGAAATAATATTGCACATTATCTTAGTTGCTCAAAAGTATTTACAATTCTTGTCGATCAAATGTTTTTACAATTTCCAAACTATAATCAACTGCAGTGGGTGAATGCGTCAATTGGCCCACCGAAATGAGATCAGGTTGGGCTTTCATATAGTCCACGACATTACTAAGGGTTATCCCCCCCGACAATTCTATTTCTATGTCATCAAATGTCCCAAACTCTCTTATTGCCTTGGCACATGATTCTGCCTCTGAAGGGGTAAAGTTATCAAGCATAATCACATTGGCTCCAGCTTTCGCGGCGCGTATAGCTTCCTCCGTATTTCTCACTTCACATTCGATTCTTACTGCTGATCCTATATTGGTCCTTGCTGTTCGGATGCTATATTCTATTGAATCCGTGACCGCTAGATGGTTATCTTTAATCATGACCATTTCATCCAATCGCATCCTATGAGGATAGCCTCCTCCTGTTGCTATTGCCTTCTTATCGAAAGCTCGGAGGCCGGGGGCGGTTTTTCTGGTGCCCGCGATTCTAACTTTAGGATTGTATCCTTCAACAAGGTTAACAAATCTTCGTGTAAGAGTGGCTATTCCACTCATCCTCATAATTAGATTGAGTGCAGTTCTTTCCGCCTTTAAAACAGATCTCGCTTCGCCTCGAATTTGCATTACAACATCACCCTTCTTGACATTAGAACCATCATTCATGAGCGGATTAGCCCAGCAATTGCACACGTCGAAGACGATCTGGGCATCATGAAGGCCACATGTTATCGTTTCATTTAAATCATTACAGAGAATGACCGCACTTATTATTTTGTTTGACGGAACGATACTACTACTAGTTATATCCCCCGAACCTATATCTTCTTCTAGGAATCTTACAATCGAATTGCGCCTTTCGAGGTATTCGGCAAGACCACACATCTAGTTTTACAGATAAGCTAAGAAACCTTTAGTGCATATTTATGTGCGGCGTGAATATCTAGAAGTGATGCTATTTTTGACTTACTTGAATCGAATATCAAGATAATCCCATACCAGTCTGGAGTCAATTCAGTAGACTTACAGATAGGACATACCTTCCCAATGGTCACAGCTTTACACTTTTTGCATGCTACTTCCCTAGCCATTACCGGTTACCTCCCCCTTTCTTCTCCTTAGCAGCAACTGGAGGTTGAGGTTGTTTCGCCTTCTTTATTTCCTGCTCGATCCACTCTGTCGCGCCCAAAAATGGTTGTCTGCATGTGATACCAATTTTGCCCATAGCCGCTCCCTTGCCTAGGCTCACTGCTGTCACACGCGAACGAATTCGAGATCCAATTTTTAAAGATCTAGCTGTTTGATTTGCTACAATTACACCCTGTTTGACATCGCTTTTAAGATAATCATCGGTAATTTGGGAAAGATGTAGTAAAGCGTCGGTAGGTCCAATCCTGACGAACGCCCCAAAATCAGTTATTTCTACTATTTCTCCCTCGACTATTTCCTGCAATACGGGAAAATAAGTCAATGCCCTGAAAGTCACCTTATGGTACGTTGCTCCATCACCTGCAATGAGCTTACCTGTGGAATTGGCGTAAGCATCTATAATCATTATCACATATCCTATTTCCGGACTTATCATGCTCTCATATTTTTCCTTTAAGATTCCAATAGCAGTATCCTTTAGATAATTTGTAAGTTTGTTAGGAGGAATTCTGACAACATCAGACATATGTACGATTGCAAACATTTCTTAATTACAAATCTTGGATAACTAGTTCAATTTATGAACCTTTTGATAGTTCTAGGTCCATTGTTCCATCTATGATGTCAATTTTTGGATCTGTTGATAATATCGAATTTTAAGGATGAATCAGTTATTTCGAAATTGGCATCAATTCCCAGCATCACCTTAAGTGCCGAGCAAAAATAGGCCTGGAAGAAAATTGAACCTTTCTTTCCCAGGCGATGCCTTATGACAACGGTTCTCACCTCAGACTGTAATATTTCATCATATGTCCCAAGATGGCCATATCTACAAATTATTTTCTCTATATACTCTAGAACTGAGTATTCGTTAATCTCTTTCTTCCAGAACATGATCGTATCAGAAGGAATAATCTGGCCTAGTTTTGTTCCCATTTTCCTAATGGAATCGTCATCGTATGTATCTAAAAGGAAGGTGAGAAATTCGCGATTGATAACAATCATGTCTATTTTAGACAGATACCTTGTGAAATCGCAATATCTTCGCAAGATAATCCCAACTAAGGCATTAACTGAGATTCCCATTCTTTCTGCTTCTTCCTCCAAAATATACGACAATTCGTTTTCAAAGCGAAAGGATCTCGTAACTGTCGAGGGTCGAGTTTCTTGGTTCATGTCAGATCCCAAATTTGCAATCCAAGAAAGAGTTAAGATACTAAATATATCAAATTTGTGTTTTCTTATGCTACTTTGTGGCCATTTGTACACTTCCTACGACAAGGAAACATATTGTACACATGTTGCTTATATGTACTGGTTCAAGTGCCTATGCTATGAATGCAGCTATGCAGACAAAGATTCGGTTAGTCTATGATTATCGATCCATTTTTGGGAGAGTGAACTGATTTTGAATATTCATGAACAAGGATTATCTTTGAATAGGGAAGAGTGCTCTCTATGTAATAGTAAGGCAGTAGTGTACGATGCGGAGAACAGTGAGGTAGTGTGTAGCGAATGTGGAATGGTAATACAGGACAATATTGAATCTTTATCGCCTGAATGGAGAGCCTACTCTAATGATGATTTGGACAGTAAGAGTAGAACAGGTATGCCTACCTCCCTTGCTTTCCACGACATGGGACTCTCTACATTTATTTCCTATTCTAATGTCGACGCGAATGGTGCCACAATTAGTTCGGAACAATTGAGTAAGGTACAAAGAATGAGAAGGTGGAATAAGATCTCAAGCAATAATAGGAGCTATCATAGAAACCTCAAGAATGCCTTCGCTATTCTCAGCGTCATAAAAGACAAGCTTTCCTTAAGTGATGCATTAATAGAGAAGTCTGCATACAATTACCGCAAAGCATTGGATAAGCATATTATTAAGGGCAGGTCGATTCGCGCACTTGTCGTTGCATCCGTGTATGCCGCCTGCAGGGAACTAAACGTGCCTAGAACTTTAGATGAAATTGCGGACACAGTAAATACTGACTCTATATTTGCTGGGAAGTGCTACCGGCTTCTGGTACGTTATATGAAACTCCATTTGCCTATAATTGATTCCAATGCGTATCTTGCAAAGATAGCAAACAAAGCGAGGGTCAGTGAAATTACATACCGCCGTGGACTAGAAATGCTTAGCGTGATTAAGGAAAACCCAGTCTCACACGGCAAGGATCCTAATGCTCTTGCTGTAGCCGTACTCTATGCCGCATGCCTTAAAGAAGGAGATAAGGTTAGCCAAGCGCAGATAGCAGTCGCGGGGGATACGAGTATCGTAACCCTAAGGAAGCGGTTTCAAGACGTGAAACGGCTTTTCCCATAGGTATCCTCAAAGCCGGGAGGATTTAAATAGGCTGTCAGGCAATTTTTTATGGTAACATGGTAACAGTAGATCAGGTCCTGTCTTCTCTGAAAAAGGTTGTTGACCCGGAGTTGCACAAGGACATTGTATCAATGGGCATGATAAAGGATCTTGTGATCACAGATGACAAGGTATCATTTACATTAGAGCTTACTACTCCGGCATGTCCTTTTAACGACGATATTGAGCAGGATGTACGTACCGCAATTTCAAGTATAGGTGTAGCGGACCTTGATCTAAGAATTACCGCTCGCGTGATGGAAGGTCGCGCCATATCAATGGATGAATTAATACCAGATGTCAAGAATATAATCGCAGTAGCTAGCGGAAAAGGAGGTGTAGGTAAGACAACGATCGCTGTCAATTTAGCGCTCGCATTAGCAAGAAGCGGGGCGAAGACAGGATTACTGGACGCAGATGTTTATGGCCCCAGCGTTCCTTTAATGTTGGGCGCAGAAGAAGCCCCTCAGGTTCTCAATAATAAAATTCAGCCTCCAACTGTAGAAGGAATCAAGGTCATATCAATGGGTTTTTTTTACGAGCAATCTCAGCAGGCCGGAATTTATCGAGGCCCCATAGTTTCCGGAATTGTAAAGCAATTTTTAACAGATGTCCAGTGGGGTTCCCTTGACTATTTGATAATAGACTTACCCCCCGGAACCGGAGATGCTCCATTAACTATGGCTCAGACCATACCTGTAACAGGTATCATAATAGTGACAACCCCCCAAGATGTAGCTATGAATGTTGCAGTGAAAGCTCTGGGTATGTTTAGCAAATTAAATGTGCCTATTGTAGGTGTTATAGAGAATATGAGTTATTTCCAATGTCCTCATTGCAGTGAACGTATAAATATTTTCGGCGAGGGTGGAGGCCGAAAAATAAGTGAAAAATTTGATATTCCTTTTCTTGGGGAAATTCCACTGTTCCCTCAAATTATGGAAGGAAGTGATAAGGGTAAGCCGGTCATAATCTCCGACCCTAATTCTATTCAAGCAAATGCACTCAGGAAAATGGCGAGCATTACAGCGGGCAGAATTAGTGTCATTGCTGCTGGGTTAAATTCAAGTGAAATGCCTACAGATAAAGAGGCATCAGCTCTTTCATCTATAGCAGGAGAACAAAAGAATGGTTCTTCATCCTAAGATAATCAGGATACTTAAAGAACCATTGGGCGAACTCATTCTAAATGACGATATAACAAAAAAAAAATTTGGTATTACGTTAGAGATGCTCGAGTGTTAGCAACGGTGGGGGATGCTACAACTTCCAAGTTACTATCATATGGTATAGTTCCAGATTTGTTTATAGTAGATGGTAAGGAAAGAAGAGAGAAAAGTGATACGTCCAAGATCTTCTCTCTCATGTTGGGGAAGAATCGAAGAGAGGTTTCTCATATGCACTGTTCAAATAATCCGGGTTCGATATCGGGTAGGGCTATTGCTGTGATTAAGGATGCACTGAAAGGGCCTTTTCCTATTCGAATATTTGTGTGCGGTGAGGAGGACTTGCTTGCGTTGCCATTGTTTGTCATGGCACCAGATAGATCAGTGATTATTTATGGCCAACCACTTCGAGGTATGGTGATAGTTAAGATTAACGAGGACATTCGTCGGACTGCCAAGAATCTGATTTATAAAATAAGAAAAGGATTAGGTACCAATACATTGTAGTCCTAAATCTTTAATTTATATTAGATTTCACATCCCGATCAGAATTCCACTTTCAGAGAAGAATCATATGTTTTCTCTATCTATTCAATAGGGTTAAATCTAACATATTCACGCTTACATTTGCTGTATATTGGCTTTTATCGTCTAGTCGGATTCTAAGGTTCTTTGTGACACTGACAACTACATTTTGTAATCTTAGTATCAAATGAGCAATCATGTGTACTACCATTTTCATAATCCATGGGCCATTCGCCAGGGCAATCCCCATGACTTCCACGTTTACAGAAATACGTTATGCTCAAAACCGTACCACATATTGTATTATGTCTTTTTATCCTTTTGGAGACTAACAATATCCAACTAACACTATTACGAAACACGAGCCGCAATTCACTCTTTAGACATTTAGGCACAACTAATTTTATTCAATTTTCTACCTCAAGACTTTGAAATGATTTTACAGAATATCTCACAATCCATTCCGATCTCAGACTAGATTCATAACTATACTGTATTCTTTGACTCTGCATGTGCATGATCTCTGTCTTTCTTGAGACTCCAAATTCCAAGAACCACAAATGCCACTCCAATTACAAGAATAAGAATGTCTGCCCAGAACAACAGAGCCCAGACAGAATTTACCATTCCTGCCATTATAAACAAAAATGCTAAAAAAATGAGGGCTATCCCTGTAATAGTCTCTCCGTTTACTTTTATCACAGAAGTTGTTCTAGAACTAGAATAATATAAACAATGTCTTCTTCTTCATTCTAATAGAAGGATTTTTATGACAGCAGAGATCGTAAACGAAGGATCACAATGTGGTCGGCCGCCTATTATCAATCCATGAATCCATGGATATGTCAACTTTGAGAAAGAGGGATTCCTGGGGCCGGCCTGACTGTAACCCTTAGCTTAAAGTTCGACAAGATGTCCTTGCACCGATTACGAATAGTAACCTCGGTAACACCAGCAAGTGTGGATATATCCATCTGTAGGAGATTGATCCCTAGTAACAACGCAGCCAGATAAATGTATGCTGCGGCTAGACCGTTAGGCGCTTTACCGTCAGCTATAAGATTGCTATTAGTCTTATGCGCAAGGTCAATTGCAAGTCTTTCAATTCTTGTATCGATCTTTGCTACGTTAGTAAGTTTCGAAATATATTGGTCTATTGCAAGGGTAACAGGAATTGGTTTGTACTGAGCAACCGACGAAGGATTGGGAGTAGGAACAACAAAGGGTTTGGCGGTGTCGGTTCCGAACGACTCTTGCGAAGTGAAAATGCCCATTTCAATAACCATCATCCTATAATATTTCGACGCAAGTTTCAAAGTTGATCTGTCTTCCTCTATTATCCCTTCAGTCTTTATGATCTCCTCTAGCGACCTAACTATCGAGCATCTCTTGCACGCTAGGTATATTGAAGCTGCTGCAATACATGTAATAGACTTACCTTTCGCTTCACTCATCGTTTCGAAATTCCTATAGAGCATTGCGGCAGTTTCCGTAACTGTTTTAGAAAGGGACATTGCAGAGCAAATCTCATTAATCTTGGAAAGGACATTCAATAGTCTTCTCTCTTTTGGAGATGCTACCCTTATGCGTGAATGCCACCGACGCATACTATTCATCTGTTCTGCCATTTGGTGGTTAATTGATTTTCCACTATAGTCTCTTGTCCCGATCCCAATTTCGGTTCGTAAACCGAAATCATGAAGGGAAACACTTGTATAACCACTAGCACGCACATTTTTGGATTTTTCTTCTGAGTCAAACGAGTGTGACTCAGGCCCGTAATCGAATGCCTGTTCCACCACCACGTAACCACAGTTTTGGCATATGTATTCTCCTTTATTATGATCATGAATGAGATTCGATTGACATTCAGGACATGTATTCTGATATTCTGATGCCATATGAATTCACATATCCCTAAAGATCATTGAATGTCTAAGATTAACCATACCTGTGTTATAAAAATTTAGAACTAGCAAGTATCATACGCTTAACCCCTACCAGTATTGGGAGACGACCAGAAAATACTGCAAATAAAAAACTAACCCCATCAATTGTATGCAAAAATCGTCCATAAAACGCTACTTTTGCCATACTAATTATCCTACTCAAACATCACTGTATATATTTAGATATGTCATAAGAAGTTATGAATATAGAAAATAAATCTAGATAAAAGAAAACTCCGTGGGGGAATAATGAATTTTATCGTGATCACGTTCTAAACTCCCATTGAATTGATAAAAGTTGACTATCTGCTTTAATACCACCTCTTGTGTTCGATTAGCATGATTAAATGCAATCTATTTTCCCATGCTGACTTCCTTTCTAGGGATAGGTGTCTGAAAAGATGTCTAGAAGAATAGCTATATTTTTGTTCTGGCTGCTTGGGTTCACCATAGGTTTTACGGCATATTTATCGTTACCAGGGGTGACAGCTTGGTTTTCAAGTGTATTGCCGAACTTTCTCAATCATTCGATGATGGGAGCGATAATTGCAGGAGTAGTTGGATCAGCTCTCAGTACCTTTACTATAGTATATTGGGCCAATAGGACGGCCTAAATCTATTGAAACCACAATGTGTTCTATTCTCAATCAATTGTGCATGAGAGATCGTCTGCAGGTGTCAAGTATTTCATGCATCAAAATTGAGAGGAGACTTTCCTGCGATAACAAATAATGCCTTATCGTGATAACACAATTTAAATGTAATAATGGTCCTTTAAACCATTTCCTTATGAATTTTACTTCACTACTAAATTGTAGTGCAACAAGAGAAGCTACCGTTTAGATAACGATACTAGGTCAAACCACCCTTTTGCGTCTAAATATTCTTTCGCTACAACGAGTCCGCTATCCTTAGCCAAATGATTAATTTCTTGCCTGGAATATTTATACGAATTTTCTGTGTGAATTCTTTCATTCTTTTTTAGACTTATCGTTTGACCTAAATCTCGTATGTGTATTTTTTGATCGTACCTTGATACAATGAACATCTCAATTCTCCTGTTGGTTTTATTATATCTGGCGTAGTGAGTGAAATTGCTAACATTGAACGTTCCTCCCAGGTCATTATTAATTCGGTTCAACAAATTTAAGTTGAACTTTGATGTTATACCAGCTCTATCATTATATGCTAATTCCAATATATGAGAATCTTTTTCAAGATCGAAACTAATGAAGAGATTATCATCGGTATCAGTTTGCATATATTGTTCGATTGATTTAAGGAACATTCTTGTCTTATCGGGTTCAAAGTTCCCTATGCTTGATCCTAGAAAGATCATGACTTTCTTCTTTGGAGTGCGGGAACTTGCGTCTATGAAACTGCATATCTTCCTTATTCCTTTCAAATATTCAGATGATACTCCCATAATATCCAAATTCTTGAATTCGGAGGATAATCTTCTGACACTAGAAACAAGGGCGGCGTTAGAAATATCAATGGGAAAATACATGACTCGTATACCCTGAGAAAAAAATTGCTCCAGAATGATTCCAGTTTTTAAAGAACTGCCACTCCCAAATTCGATCATACTAGCACTAGTGCACTTCAGATTTGAAATAATATCCTTAGAATACCTCTTCAATATCTCAATTTCGATTCTTGTTGGATAGTATTCAGGCTGAAGACATATTTGGTCGAAAAGACATGATCCAGTCCTGTCATAAAAAAACTTTGGATTTATCCATTTCTTACCAAAGCCCTGACAGAGTCCATTCCTAATATGAGCAGCAAATTCTTCCTGTGTTCCCACATTACGTTCTTGTTCTAGCATATCTAGTCGACTAGCTTCAGTGCATGTCCTGTTGGTCAATAAATTTTACTGGCATTAGCTTTTAGACCAACATGATTTATTAGAATAAGTCCACTCCGAATTTTATCACCCGTTGTCTTTTTAT
>JAATVT010000108.1 GCA_014523685.1 Nitrososphaerales archaeon TH5893 | reverse complement strand
TAAGTCGTGAGCAAATCGATGAGGTATTTACCAACTCTCACTGAAGTAACACTCTGGGGAGTTTCAAGATTATCTCCTAATATGCCAGTCTGACGACTCGAAACGTACAGTGAAAGTCCTTCATCTTTTTGGATATCAGGGGGGAGCCCATGAGAGCCTCTGATTAGTTTTGTATCTTGAGATATTTTCTTGGTTTCATAATCTAGGTAAAGTTCCAGTGGATCATATCCGGGTTTCCTGTGTATATCAACTGTCTTTGTAAATTTAGGCGCTTTATCACTATCATACCACCAATTATAATTAAACCATCTATCTTTATTAGATACTGCAATCATATCGCCGCTCCGCTCCGTATTGTCTATGTGGAGTTTTCTTTTCTCAACAGAGGTCAATACACTTTCTACACCATCGATGTTCTCAAGTACTTTCTTCGTTCTAGCCTCGAAACCTTCCTTTATATAGATATGTGCTATTTGGTGATCCACCATGGCGAATGCGCTGCTATATTCCAAATCTAGGTATTCTTTTTCAGAGATGTTGCGAGTTGCAAGCAAATCTGCATCCCGAAGTTTTTGATTCAAAGGAACGGCCGATTTCACGTCGTTAAATGAGTATTCGGAAATTATTATGAATAGAGTCTCCTCCCTTACTCCTAATTCTGTTACCTTCTGGACAATCTCTCCGACAAATTCATCTGCTCTTTTTAAGTCGTTTTGTGTTGCTTTATCATTCTTGCCATACCTTTGGGCAGAATAATCGACATGTGGTATATAAGCGAACATGAAATTCGGGCGCTGATATTCTATGGTATCTAACGCCGCTTTTACTATCCAATCACTCGAATCCTGAGAAGCCAAAGGGCCCCAGTAGTGGGCCAAATTAAAATCACCATATTTGTATTTCAGGTCTTCATAGAATCCAGGTGGCTTTGAGTAACACCACATTATCATTTCGTCCGCCATGTGAAGAGGTCTAGGGGTTACTACAAAATCTGCATTCGAATACATAGAGTGTTGTCCGAAAAGTACTGCAGTTCTAGAATCTGGTGTTTTTTTCTTCATCAAGTCCCATATTCTCTCTGCCTGAACTAGGCTGCTGGCTTGGTCCCAAAATGACACTTCGTACTTGTTTCTATCATACAAACCATTACAAATAATTCCATGCTCATTTGGATATTTTCCCGACAATACACTGGCTTGAACCGTACTGGTTAATGCAGGGAACACGGGTTCCATTTTACAATACTCGCCTGTTGAGGCAATTTTTGAAATGTTCGGTAACAGATCTCCAGATTCCAAGTGGTTGATTTCCAACCCTACGATATCAAGCAGTATCACGTGTTTTATCAATTCCGAACTTTTCGGGCGCGATCATTATTTATATTTATAACTCAATTGACATGATTAATTCAATGGTTGCTCACGCCTTTATTACTAGGTTCAAACGTCCGGTATTCCAGTTATTCAAGAGGATACATATCCGACAATACAGTTTCAATATTTAGGATTCAACACTTTCATCTCATACTAGAGAAAATCTTCAATATGGTGTAACCGGAGCTGCCGGACTTCAATCTAAAAATGAAGAATATCGTCAATCAATCCGTAAAACATGAGTGTTTAGCACGCTTTGTTTCGAAATTAGAGTTCTAGTATTAGTCGCCGTAAGAATTCAAATGCTTTAGCGCCTGCAAATACCGGATTATTCTGATATGGATATAATTCTACCGTTACAAATCCTTTATACCCAAATTCTACAATCGCCCTGAATACCGATTTGAAGTCGATCGATCCTTCTCCAGGAATCAGATGATTATGAATCCTACTAGTCGCGATATCGGAAATGTGAAAATGCTCTATGAAATCTGATAACCTATGGACCACTTCTGCTGGGTCTTCCCTTGCGCAATAAAAATGTGCAATATCAAAATTTAGCCTAATGTATTCTGATTCGATGCTTTTGATAAAAGACAAGAAGTCCTGAGAATTCTCCAATAAAAGACCCGGCTCAGGCTCGACAAGCACTTTTATTCCTTGATCCTCCGCAAATTGTGATAGTGCGTTCATCTCTTTTTCAAAACGGGTTCTTAAAACTGAATGATAACTTTTTTTTGGCAGAGGTCCTCCACCTTCAGTTGATACGATCCTACACCCCAATTTGCTGGCTAGTTCAATACAATTTTTTGTATGCTCGAAACGCATATGTCTAAGATCACTTGTATCTTCGACCCAAGACGGATGATAGGTATCCTTAATAGCGTACAATGTAAAGGAGTTTAAATTTGATATTTCAAGGTTGTGTTTCGAGAGAAGGGCTCTAATCTTGTTTACATCTAAGTCTTTTGGGGGGTAAGCGTGTGGTACGTCGCAGAGAATTTCGATACCGGAATATCCTATCTGAGATATTAACGGGATGCACTGTTCTAATGAAAATCTCTTAAATGCATTACTGCTAAATCCCAATTTCATAGTTTAAAGTTCAGCGCTGTAAACACTAAATCGATCGCATCCATTCAAGAATACAGTATCGACTTTTCAGATATTTTTTACAATCTCTCCCTTAAATTTCTTTTCTTCAAGGGAAGACTATTGACCAAGATGAGTTTTAGGTAGAAAGAACCCTGAATTGATAGCTAGGTAAAGTATCATGTACATACTGAACACTAGAAATGTCCAAACATAATTAACATAAGCATTCGATTTCTAAATAGGTATAGCTAGATATATTTTCAAGCCCTCGAAGTAACATACTGCTATTTGAATCTGAATTTAGATAGAAAGGTGGTTGATGATAAATGGTGACAGACATTCAGATGAGAAAAAGTTTATACGGGTACGTCGTTGTTTGCTGAAGATGCGCTCGAATTGAGAAGAGAACAATCTGCAGAAAGAAATACCTTATCTGTAAATTTTGGGGGGATGTGTTTGCGTAATCCGACCATTCTTGCTTCAGGTTTTCTGGGCATCTCAATGGATCTGTTTAGGAGGTTGTATAAATTAAATGCGGGAGCGATTGTTAGTAAGTCGATCAGTTGTTCCCCAATTGAAGGATATAGAAATCCAACTATTGTTTCATTGGACTATTCTAGCTATCTAAATGCAGTGGGATTAGCAAATCCGGGGGCGGATGCTTTTTCAGAGGAAATCAGAGAGAACGATAATCTTCCAATCATGGTGAGTCTTGTAGGATCCTCTGAAAAGGAGTTTCCTATATTAGTTAAGAAATTTGATAGATTGAATATTATAGGATACGAGATTAATCTTTCGTGTCCACACGTGGCAAAAATGGGCATTGAGGTAGGAGATGATCCAGAATTGGTTTACCGAATTGTTAAGGCGACTAGATTGCATACAACTAAACCGATATTCGTAAAAGTGGGTGTGGGGAATACTGATGTACTTTCCGTCGCGTCCGTTGCAAAGGATGCCGGGGCGGATGGGATAACTGCCATTAATACACTTAGAGCTATGGCAATAGATATCGACACAGGAATACCTGTTCTTGCTAATAAGATAGGAGGACTCTCGGGCAAACCTATCAAACCACTAGCAATAAGGTGCGTTTATGAGATCACTAAAAAAGTTGGAATTCCCGTTATGGCATGTGGTGGCATTTTCGATTGGGAGGATGCAGTAGAAGCAATGCTCGCAGGAGCATCTGCAGTACAATTGGGGAGTGTTTTAGCAACGGAAGGATTATCAAGTTTTCACGCGATTTGCACGGGAATACAGGCTTATCTCAAAAGGAAAAATGCAAAGAATGTGATGGAGATAATAGGTCTTGCACACAAATATTAATAGACTCCGTATAGTTAAGATAGAAAAAATAGTAGAAGAAACTCCAACGGTACGAACTTTCGCATTCAAAGATGTGGCGAGCTCGAACGCAGGAGCCGGGCAATTCTTGATGGTTTGGATCCCTCAGGCTGAGGAGTTACCCATGAGCGTAATGATATGGCATGAAAAATTTTATGCAGCGGTAACTGTGCGTAAGAAGGGATATGGTTCAACCTCGTTATACAACAAGAGAGTAGGTGAAAGTTTAGGTGTGAGAGGTCCGTACGGTAATTCCTTTGAGATTCCTAAGAATGCGAGGAAAGTAATGCTCGTTGGGGGCGGGACAGGTTTGGTTCCATTATTACGACTTGCGATTCATCTAAACAGTACTAGAATTGATACAACCTTAATTATCGGGGCAAAAACCCATTCAGAAGTATTCTTCGAAAAGCTGGCCGTAAAATGTTTAGAGGACACGAATCATCAAGTAGTCGTTACTACAGAGGATGGAAGCTATGGGATAAAAGGACAGACTACTGAGGCCATGCTTAAGCTGATTGGTACAGAAAGATTTGATACTATATACACATGTGGGCCTGAGGGAATGATGAAGAAGATATTAGATCTTGCTTCAGCAAGCTTAATTCCGGTTCAGGCAAGTCTCGAACGTTATATGAAATGCGGAATCGGAATATGTGCCAGCTGTTGTATAGGAGATAAGCTCGTTTGTAAAGATGGTACTGTATTTGATAGTGAGACTCTGTCTTCCTTATCAGAATTTGGTCTTGAATATAGAGACAAGTCAGGACGCAAATGCAAGTACCTTTAGTTTAGTCCAAAATGCAAGGTGAGATTTTTTCGATATGTTATTTT
The DNA here is from genome assembly GCA_014523685.1 of Nitrososphaerales archaeon TH5893. Lineage (GTDB taxonomy): Archaea > Thermoproteota > Nitrososphaeria > Nitrososphaerales > Nitrososphaeraceae > TH5893. Next base: position 6,509 of record JAATVT010000108.1, on the reverse strand, counting down.
AATAATTATCCTTGTTCACCAATCAGTAAGTCTAATGTATACTAATTCCAGGAACCTTCTAACCATTCGCTTTGCGGCTGACTACCACCTGATGACATGGTAATAATGCTGGGATCTTAATATCGATAATCATAATGAATATTATAGAAGTCTTACAAGCCATGCTGAGCACAATCAAATACCGTATGAATTGACGATTCGTGAAAGAATGTACGTGATTAATTGATCTCAACCCGTTTTGTGTTTAGAAATTTTTCTTGCCCTGATAAAATCGACGAAATAGAATAAGTAGGTTCTCTCACTCACTTTCAGAATCCAGGGAATATAAGACTCTTTCATGTCAGTTTTGTCATCAACCTCAAACCTGGAATTTTTGAGGAGTTCTCTGAATGATTGACTGTCGAACCTAATTTGGGGTTGAGGCTCGTAATTAAAATCGAACGGGTCGGCGATAATAATGTAACCTAGGGGTTTCAGAAGAGAATGGATGGTATCGAGAAGCTTTGATGCATCTATCAAGTTTATCATATTGAATACAATGACCGAATCAAATTTTCTTGAACTAAATGGCGTTAGAAGAGAATCTGCTACACAAAATTCTACGTTTCCCTGTCTATATTCGTACATCCTCTTTCTCGCTTCCTTTATGAAAGAAAAAGATAAATCAATTCCTATAGTGAAAGCAAATTTTCTTGAAAGTGTTAGCGTGCTGTACCCAAAAGAACAACCCATGTCGAGGGCCATCCCGTCCATTTTCGGATTTAATCCATGAATAACTCTATTGTATAGCTCATTTGGTTTCAAGCGCCACCTTAAAGAGCTAAGGAGTCTATCTGTAGATTCATGGTCATAATGTGTCCATCTGTACGGTGCATACCAAACACCATCTTCTTCATAACGATCTTTTCCGAGTTGAGACAACTTTAAGTACTTGCTTGCTTCTCTTAGAAAACCTTTCATCTTATCTGTTCTAGTTTTCAATAACCATTTTCCATAACTAGAGGTTCTTGTTTGAATATATTCTGAGAAGTTCTTTACAACTATAGCCACTCCCTCAATTATAGGATAAATGGTCTCACAATGGGAACATTGCAGGAATCCTTCAATACATTCATTATCATTAACAATATGCAGCGGAACTAATGAAAGCCGTACATCCTTGTATTCATGTTGAAGACACAAGAGATGATTAGCAAATTGTTTTTTCATAGTATCCGATTTGCATTACTGCTATTATTGTATATCATAGTAGATTAATCATCTGAGTTATACTGCGATAAGCTTCCGACGATACAAGTGGTATAATTTATGGTCAAATATTCGATATAAAATGCCTCCAATCTTATTATACGAAGTAAACTTTTATCGAAATCAATACTATCTGTTAATTTTGAACATCATAGTTTCTCATGTACCCCTCAAGGCCTCTACTTGTTTCCCAACTACATATATTGTACCATAACACGGCCATCCAATTTAGGGCCCAGGGCCATTCGATTGGATTAATACCATAGATCAGATTTGCCGCTTTTTCAAGAATACGTCAACAGGTCTGAAGTTAATCTAAATCATTCAATCAAAAACATACCTCAGTCCCTTCAGTTTTCTAACATTGTATATATTTTACGATAGGACATCTGCAAGTCGAAACTCCGTCCAAAAATTGATTTGGCCGCAAGTATATCCCTCAAAAGATCCCTATTACTTCCTTCCAGTTTACTTCTGAGCATGTCAGCCTTAGCAAGATATTCAGAAATATATTTTTTTGTGTAGGCATTCTTCGAAATAATTGCGACAATAAGATCAGGATCATCGCTTAAAATTCCCAGAATCAAGAGGAGTTGAATTCTAAAAAAAGTCCCCGAGATCTTCTCCAATAATATGAGGTCTTCCTTTGATAAGAGCTTAGCAAATATCAAGTTTGCAAAATATGTTATTCCAAGTATTATTGCCATGTACCTATCATGCACTTGGGCAGTAGGAAGTACGATAATCTTTGATCCTCGCATTAGAGATGACAGCACCTCTGACTCTGTCTTCTTGTTTCGTACAGGTATTAGAAGTACCCTTGTATCTCTAATGCTGGATGCAGCTGGTCCAAACATGGGATGTATACATAGGGGAATCACTCTCTTGGAGTATTTCTTTAGCGTCAAAAAAGTTTTAGTTTTAATCGAAGAGATCTCCGCCAGTGTAGCACCTGATTTCATACTTAAAGCACATTTCTTTATGACCGTGGGTGCGATAGTGATTGGCACACATATTATCACCAGATCCGCTTCCCTTGCACAACTCTCAGCACTTTTACTAAGGGTTACATTTTCAGGAGGCTTCCAGAGAACATTTTTATCATATGCAAGAACTTTAGTATCAGATTTTCTTGAAAAGTATCTCAAAAACCATGAACCCATTTTGCCTCCAGCACCTATTATTGATATTATTTGGACCATTTCTATCAGTGGATGAACAAAACCGAATTGATGACCTCTAAACCACGTTCCAGCATTTTCTTCGGCTGACAGGCCGAAATTCTTATATATCGTGTATAATCTTGCCCAAATCCACTTCCGGGTGCGACAGCAACTCCCAAGTCTAATAGCTTTCCTACTAACGCGGCATCATTCTGGACTAAGCCTTTTAATCGTGGGAAGACGTACATGGCCCCGTCAGGAGAAATGAAATCAAGTGACATATTTGATAGCTTCTCCGATATTAGATCCAATCGTTCCTTGATTAATTTCACGTTTCCTGCAGGACTATAGTCTATTGCAGATAACGCCGCGTACTGCATAGGTTCTGCTACGCTAGTTAAAGCAATAGCCTGAATTCTTGCCATCTTACTAATAACTTCTCTATCGGCAATTCCATACCCGACTCTGAAACCTGTCATAGCACAGGATTTGGAAAATGATGAAACTACAATACTTCTATCGTATTCATAATGTGTTAAACTTGTGAATCCCTTAAAGGCGTAATCTGAATAAACCTCGTCGCTTATCACATACAACCCGTTATCCTGCGCTAATGAGACGATTCGTGTAATATCCTTTTTATCTAGGATCTTGCCGGTAGGATTGTTCGGATAGTTTAGAACGATTATTTTCGTATGATGGCCTATCATCTCCTCTAGCTGCCCTGTATCAGGAGTCCAACTATTCTCTATTGTAGTGCCCAGGGTTTTTATTTTGCCTCCTGCAAAATCAACGAACTCGCGATAAGCTGGCCATGACGGTTCAATAGAAATTACTTCCTCTCCTGGTCTTAGTATGGAAAGTATTGCTGAAAATATGGCGAATCTTCCACCCGAAGTAACAATAACCTCATCATGCTCAATTCCATGACCAACTTTTTTTGCAATGGCTTGGCGCAGCTTCAATAACCCTTTTGAGTCAGTGTAATGATACTGCTTCTTATTATATGACTCAACTAGAGCTTTTCTTATCTTCTTGGGAGGCGGATAATCCGGTTCTCCAACCTCCATATGTATGATCTTTTTCCCAGAGCTCTCCAGTTCTTTGGCTTTCATAAAAACGCTGAGGTGGGTAGGTATCAAGGGGTCGTTTCCAATTTTTTTATGCTGTATTTGCTGTAAACGAATCGATTCCATCAATAACATATTTAAAAGCCGTCCAGAAAAAGCAGGATCGATTCCCAGTGTATGTGACAATTCGATAACAGACCTACGTACCTCCTGTTCGACATTTTCATCCTCGATCTCAATTCTCAAATTCCCCTTGATAGCTCCAATTTGTTCTGATAGCTTCATTCTTTTGTGAGCCTTAGTTATGATATCAAGTGTAATATTGCGAATCTCAGCTCGCAGTTTACCTAATTCGTCTTGTCTCTTCTTGGCCATTACTCCAATACAGTTCCAATAAATCCTGATCTGAGAGCGTGGTCCGCGATAATTACTGACACTATGGATTCCACCACTGGGGGTGCTCTTGGAACCACACAGGGGTCATGTCTCCCAGTTACAGTAAGGTCTATTTCCGAGAGGGTAGAAATATCTAAGGTCCTTTGCGTACGGCCTATTGATGAGGCTGGTTTAAAACCGATTCGCATTCTAATAGGCATTCCATTGGATAGTCCTCCTAAAATTCCTCCAGCATTATTTGTCTTTGTCACTATATTACCATTTTTGATGGTAAATAAGTCATTATTCTCAGATCCTTTTTTTTCAGACCCCAAAAACCCTGACCCGAATTCAATGGCTTTAACCGCAGGGATGCTAAAGACTGCCCTGCTGATATCAGCCTCCAAAGATGAAAAAATCGGCTCACCTAAACCTACTGGTAATCCCGTGCATATGCACTCAATAACTCCACCCAATGAATCCCCTTCTTTCTTAGTCTGCAGTATTGCTTCTCTCATCTGACGTGCGGCATCTAAATCAGGACATCTAGTATCATTCGTATACCTATTCCTCCTTGCATTTTCTAAATCAATGTTATTTGCCTTTATTTGACCAATTTGGACTGTATACGCAGTCGTTTCAATACCTAAGGTATGATAAAGCAATTTCTGAGCAATTGCACCTGCCATGACGAACGTTGCAGTCAATCGTCCGGAAAATCTTCCTCCTCCTCTATAGTCTGCATATCCGGCGTACTTTACTTTCGCTGGATAATCTGAATGCCCGGGACGTGGTCTTGTTACCACTGATTCATAGGAACGAGAATCATGTTCTTTATTCCAAATTAACATACAGATCGGAGCGCCTGTAGTGAAACCATTAAAAACACCAGACAGAATTTCTATCTTGTCTTCTTCCTTTCTCTGCGTAGCAATTATTGTTTGGCCTGGTTTTCTAAGATCAAGCAGAGGTTGAATATCTGTCTCATCCAGCCGCAATCCAGCTGGGCACCCATCCACAATCATTCCTACACATTTCCCATGGCTCTCCCCAAAGCTCATGCAAGCAAAACGTTCGCCAATTAAGCTTCCAACCATTGTGCCGATAGTGCAAGTTTTGCTGCTACTCTATATATATTCGACTTTCAGATAATTTCATGGAAATCAACTACAAGAATAGTGATTCTGCAGAATTCAAATGTTTGACTGTATAGCATTTAATACAATGGTGGTGGGTTGGATAGTCAATCAGGAAACATGAGAAGTGCAATAGCAATCATCGCTATTGGTAATCAATCTTCGCTCCAAGTTTTATTAGGTCTAGGAGGAAGTTTGGGTACGAAACGTCGATATGTTCCGCACCCTCGACTACTGATTTTTCGGTTAGCAATGACGCGATTGTAAAAGCCATGAATAGCCTATGATCGTTAAAGGTCTGAATAGTTGAATTCCGGAGAGCCCGTGGAGCGGTTATCAGTAATTTATCCTTCTCTTCAATAACGGTGGCTCCAAACTTCTTTATTTGGGAAGCTATATTTGCCACCCTATCCGTTTCTTTCAAACGTGCGTGGGTAATACCTGTTACCTTGACCGGAGACCTGGCTTTCAAAGCCAGTATCGAAACAACTGGTAGTAGATCAGGCGAATCAATAAGATCAAAGCTACCGCCTTCAATAATCTCGGAACCAACTACTTTTACCTCTCCACGGTTCTTATTGACACTTATTTCTACGTCCATATCCTTCAGGATTTCTAAAATCTTTGAATCGGCTTGAGGTAAGGTGAAATCTAGTCCCTTTAGAGTGATGCTTCGTCCTGCGAGAACTCCGGCAGAAAGAAGCAACGCTGCGGCTGAGAAGTCTGCTGGTACGTCGAACTCTGTAGGTCTATATTTTTTCTTCTCTATATAATACTCTAAAAAATCTTTTTCATAATCAATGGTCACTCCGAATTTTTTCATCACAGCTATGGTTGATTTAATATATGGTTTCGAAACCTGTTGCCCTCTCACGCGGATCGAAACTGGCGATTTTGCGTAGATCGTTGATATTAACAATGAGGAGAGGAACTGACTTGATATATTCCCATCAATTGAGACATTACCGCCATGAATTCCACCGCCCCTTATCAAAAGTGGAGCAAAGCCGTTCATTTGAGATGAATAACATTCAACGCCGAGCTGAGTTAACGCATCAAGTACTGGTTGCATCGGCCGTTTGCGAAGGCTAGCATCGCCAGTTAAGATAGTAAATCCCTTCTTGACTAATGCAGCCATTACCGCGAATATTCTAAGTGTGGTCCCAGAATTTTCTGCATTTATGATGTTTTCTGGGGCATACAAGGTTTGCTTGCCCGCTACATTTAGTCTCGAGCCCTGCTGATTGATTTTTGCTCCCAAGGCACTTGATGCCGACAATGTCGCGAACGTATCTCGAGATAGCAAGGGCATTTTGATGACCGACTTTCCTTTAGCAAGTGAGGCGATAGCGATTGCTCTGTGAGTGTAACTCTTACTTGATGGACATCGTAGCGTACCGCTAATTCTTGACTTTTCTATTCGAATACTAATCAACTATTACTTCGAAACTTGCCTTATTATTATTGGCTTTGGAAACAAGAGTTACACCATTATATTTATCATATATTTGTGTAAT
>JAATVT010000107.1 GCA_014523685.1 Nitrososphaerales archaeon TH5893 | reverse complement strand
TCCTCCTCTCTGCTGAACTATATTCTTCAACTTTGATTCAATAAGATCTTTTTTGCCCAATTCCAAAGATAGTCTCTTTCGCCATCCGTACTTTAGACCACTTTTTGGAAATCTTATTATGAAGTTGTTCAGATTATTTCCACTTTCTTTGGACACCCCGCTATTCATGCGAGGGCTATCAATATTTTTCGCGTCATTATTAACGAGGTCGATATTAGGACTTTTGGCAGTCCTCCTTACGCTTGCACCACTGGTCCTCCTGTAAACTCCGATTGTCTCGGGCGTGAGACCTTTTCCTAGAATATACCCTGTAATATCCGACCTAGCCTGGGCATCCAAATACTTAAAACTTGGATTCGCTACATGAAGATGAAAGCCGTCATTACCGGAAAAATAAACCTCTATATCTTTTTCGTCAATCCCAAAATCTCCCATAAGTATGAGAAGTAGTTTTCGTACCTCGTTCTTTGCACCGTCAAGGCATGTCTTACATGGGATAGATTCAAGAACCAAGTTCTGAGAATTGCAATATTGGCAGTTGTTTAGTCCTTGTTTGTTTTTAGCTGCCTGTGAGCAACTCTCGCATATGAAATATGAATGATCCGATTGACATGATAGATGCAAATCCTTTGTGTCAATATCAAATATTAGGTCGGCTCCTAACCACTCCTTTTCGTTCATAGGATAAGTTGGGAATCTATAATAACCATTTGAGCAGTACAGGTCCGAAGGCACCTCTCTTAGAGTGGATGCGATGATTTCACCATCGCTATCAAAAGTTAAATGCCGTACCATTCCTGCAGGTTCTCCATCTGGTCCAAAGTAACGGAAGGCAAACTCACGCCGCTTTATGTCCGAAAGAGAATGTATCGTCTTTCCGTATCTAAAATAATACTCCCTAAATGCATTCTTCAAGATTAGATACGTTTGTGATCTCATCGCATCTCTAATTATTCCGCTTCGACTTCGATTCTACTATCGCCATCAATGGACTCAAGGGGGGAAAAATTAACCACTTCTGTTTCTTGACCCATGACCAAACTGGACTGGATTCACTATCCCATCGCATTCTCGTGTTGAGAAGCAAAGGTCTTCGTTGGCCAGCTTTTCGCAAGATGGAACAAAGTACCTTGTTCCACTTCCTTTCTTTCCTGCTAGATGTTCGATCTGATATCTCGTCACTTTCTCGTTAAAATCAGGTGCACTTTGAAACATTTCTACAATATCGTCAATACTCTTGCCGATAAATAACATGTATGTTGCAAGCAAGACTCGTGCAGAATGGGGCAAATTTTCTCCCTTGCTCATCTCGTCGATAGCATGTTTTATGCATGGGGGATAATTAGAGACCGGTCGGGTATATCTTGTGTCATAAACCTGCACGAATTTAGGTGCCATAACAATTAGCTTATCCTTGACTGACTTTGGCATTGCTGATAAATCCATCACTTTGAGCCGATTATAAATCAAGGCACTTAGTTCGCTGCGTATTAGCCTTACAGTCTCGTCTATGCCAAGATAGACGTATCCATTATGAACTGAGCGGTTTATTAATTTCCATTCCTGTTCATGAAATTTTGATGCTCGTGAAAGGTAGTCATTGACTCTAACTTTGAAAATCCTATTATCCTCGTCATCAATCTCGACTTGTACTTTAAAAAGATCATAAAAGATTTTTGATAATAGGAGCTGTCTCCTCCCTTCGTTTCGTTCTCTTTTCAGATCTTCTGTAAGAAATTTTTCTGCCCTCAGTGCTTCAAAAAGCGAATGCTTTCTAGAAATGGTGTCGTTCCCAATGCATTTGACCATCATTAAGCTAACGAGGAAGGTTAATATTTCAATCTCATATCTTCCCGGATTTTCGTAAAGCTTACCATTTCTTATTTCACCCTCAAGTCTTTGGCCTGACCTTTCAATAATGTATTTCATCTCTGGGCGATCAAACTCGTCATAGTCTAAGTTGATAAGACGGATGTATTCTGAAGCCTCGTTAAGAAAAGGATATTTTGCCAGGTCTCCAGTACCAAGTCTAAGATGGGACAACCGACTAACAGCAAATAATAGTACTTCCTGTAATAAAAAGTGCATGTAGTATGGTTGTGAGTCATAAATGTAATTCTGATAGGAGATTTTTAGGCTAGGGGTATGGGATATTTGCCTTGCCCAAGGGTTGAAATACTTTGACCGCCTAGAAGTTGCTCGAAAAGGGAGAATAAATTTAAAGCCCTTTGTCGCCCCATCCCTAAAGGCGAGCAACCCAGAGTGAGCAATTATGATCAAATAATGAAGTTAGCACTCGAAAAGGGATTCTACTTTCCAAGTTGTGAGATATATGCAGATGCCCCAGCAGGTTTTTGGGAATACGGCCCGACTGGATTGAAAGTGAAAAACAAGCTTATCGATCTCTGGAGAAGAGAAATCGTTCGTCGTGATGGCATGTTAGAAATTGACGGTTCTCAGATAATGAGTAGAAGTGTTTTTGAGGCTTCTGGTCATATCGAAAACTTTACCGACCCCGTAATAAAATGCACAGAATGCGGCTCTACATTTAGGGCTGACAGATTAATTTCAGAGAGAATTGGAAAGGACATACCAGAAAGAACGCCCAATGATGAAATTGATGCGATAATAAATAGCGAGGGGATTCGCTGCCCAAGTTGCAAAGGTAAGTTCGGGATAACAACCCGATTCAATATGATGTTCAGAGTAGAAATCGGTCCTAGTGCTGAGGAAGCATATTTAAGGCCTGAGACCTGTCAAACAATCTTTGTTGATTTTCCCCGAGTGTACAAAACAATGAGGGGCAAGTTGCCTCTAGGCATCGCTCAACTCGGGAAAAGCTTTAGAAATGAAATTGCTCCTAGACAGAGCTTGCTCAGACTCAGAGAGTTCTACCAAGCAGAAGTTGAAATTTTCTGTAATCCTTCCAAGCTAGATAGTCTTCCATTTTTTGATGAGTTGAGTAATACAACATTGAGAATATCAACCGATGGACTTTCTGTTGAGGAAGTTACGACCAATGAAGGTCTGAAGGGAGGTTTATTACCCAACAAATTAGTAGCTTATTATCTATCCATTTTAGCCGATTTTTACAGCAAGACTGGTATAGATATGAAGAGAACTCGATTTCGAAAGCTAGGAGAAAATGAAAGAGCATTCTACGCTTCCATAGCCTTTGATTTTGAGGTAGAAACAAGCGTTGGGTGGCTTGAACTCGTTGCCTGCAATTATCGATCAGATTATGACCTCAGAGGACATTCGACGGTTAGCAAACAGAATCTAGAGGTAATTGACCCTTCTGACCAGTCAAAGATATTACCACATGTTTTTGAACTATCCATGGGAATTGACAGGAGCATCTATGCCATTCTGGAACACTCGTTCTATGAAGACTCTGAACACGACGATAGGGTCGTCTTAAGACTCAAACCATACCTTGCGCCTGTTTTAGTTGGGATTTTGCCTCTTGTCAACAGGAACGGTCTTTCAGAAAAATCACAAATCATCCACTCTGAACTCAAGAGAGAATTTGATACCTACTATGATGATTCTGGTTCGATCGGAAGAAGGTATAGGAGGCTAGAGCAGATAGGTGTACCCTTTGCAATAACTGTTGATAAAATAACACTACAGGACGACTCCGTTACAGTCAGACAGAGGGATACGATGCAGCAGGAGAGAATAAAGGTATCTGGCCTTAAAGAATATTTAAGGAGATCATTGCAAAGCAGCTAAGGAATCTAAGGAAGCTATAATTGGTGTGGTATCCAATTCAATCCTATCTTAATTTTCAATTTGGAAAGGTACGCAATACCACTTGAGCTGCTATGAGGGATCAGAATTAGAAAGCGCGTTGAAAACATCCTTCTGAGTAAGAATACCCCTGACTTTATCATCATTATCCACCACGAGAAGTCTTCGGATATTTTTTGTTTGCATAATCTCAATGGCTTCTTTAATTGAAGTATTTGGAGAAATAGTTACTAGTGGGTATTTCATCAGCTCGCGTATGGGCTTCTGTGCTAGGAACAAATCAGATGTGCCTATTTCACGTACTATATCTCTTTCAGTAATAATCCCAATGGGCTTATTTCCCCCAACTAACCTCTTAACAACAACTACGCATCCAATATCATGGTCTGACATTATTTTACAGATTTCTTGAATCGTCTGGTCCTCCGTTGCCGTTATTAACTCAGTTGTCATGAAACCCGATGCTGGGTTAGAACCAATCTCCATTTCTATGTAAGCACCTCTTTAATACTTTTTTTTGATAGCAATATATTAAACAATATAAAATTCAGGCATCAAAATCCCAAGGAACATTTCTTTGATAGTCCGATTGGAGCTATCTGCAATTCCTATGTAAATGAAAGCTTCCATACTCACTGAGATATTGCGAGTTGAACAGATCTTACGAAATGATCCTTTTCGACTGGCTTTTTGATTATGCTATTACGCCTAATATCCGGCAAGATGCTAACTAGCTCCTCTACTGCATCTAGTGCTGAGACAAATAATATTCTGACGGAGCTATTTATCGCCTTCATGCGATTGTAAAGCTGTAAACCGTTCAAATGTGGCATTCTGATATCCATTATAACTAAATTGTAATACGACTGATTCACTTGGGCAAAATGCCTCAGTGCCTCTTGTGAATTGCTAAAAGCATCTACATTATATCCTTCAGAATGCAAGAAAGATTTGTACGTTATTATCATATCAGGCTCGTCATCGATGAGCATAACATTGAATTTCTGAGCACCTTTTTCGAGAGTTTGTCCAGCTAGCGTTTGGCGTTTAATTCCAGATTCAGGCGGCACTAATATCGTTGGTATAGCTAGCTTAGATAGAGATGTTACAGAATACAATGGGTAGGAATGAGTCCTTGAACCTTCAGTTGAATAGGAGCCCATCTTCTTAATGATAAATGAAGTAGGTGACGACTCATGGTATCCTTTCACAATCTGGAACAAGTCCCCGCCTATAATCAATCCGTTCAGTGGTGCGCTAGAGTTTATTTTTGCGCATATATTCACAGTTGACCCAAACACATCAACAACTTTGGATGGCCCTGATTTAGCAACTTCAATTTTTCCATAATCCGAACTAATCCTATAGCTAATAGGCGGTAAATGATGATCTTTGTATTTCTCATTCATAGAAATATGAGCTACCCCCATTGTAAGACCACACCTTAAAACATCCCTGAAAGCCGTCTTATCTGAAGAGGTATCAGAGGTTCTTGGGAAAAAGAATATGACGCTATCTCCCACATTTTTGACTACTTCTGCACCAAAGTTCCTTGCTATTGATGCCATGGTGTTTATAAAAATTGAGTAATACATTGCGACGTCCTCTGAATTCCCGATATTTGCTGTTATCTTTGTAGAGTTCACAATATCTACAATACCCACACAAAGATACTTAGTGTCTACGAAGGATATTTCATTTTCTGCACTTTCTGAATTTGTTTCTTCTGGAGCATGGGACGGTTGGGCTATAGGGTTCATCTCGATCCTTCCGATAATGTTACGAGATATTCCTCGCTCCCTAAGGCTTGGAACATCAGATGCGTTGTTCGTGAATGCTCTGTAAAGTATGTAGATACAAGTTTATGTCTTATACTATAATGATGGCAAGGACGACCGTTGAACATGAGCCTTACGATTAGATTGTATCCATGCTTAATATGCTTTATTAGGTCAAAGTTTACAGGTTCCCTTCTTCCAATTTACAGGAATCAAACGCTACTCAGGACCCAAAGAATTTCGAATTTAGTAAATCGACATACCTACTAGCATCTCATCTATGGATAGTCGACTGGCGGCTCTCGTTCTCGTTTGATCAGTTTTTTTAATGTTGGATCATGGGATAAAGATACTTCCATACAAGCGTAGTTCTATACAAACGTACAAACTCTGTGCAAAGGTCTACACTTGACATCATGATAAAACAATCTGGGATAGATATTTCCTTTAGTTAACCTCTGTCAATGAGGAATAGGTGTTTGCTGTCTTAGGGCTAGAATTCGCAGAGCTATTATTGAGATTTATCTGTTTCTCAGAATCAAAGTATTGATTCAGTTGTGATAGATCCCTTCCGTTTCCGTTTTTACCCGTGGTGAACGCTTTCTTGTCTAACACTATCTTGTATACCCATTCTTTTCCACCTTTCTTATTCCGTACCAATTTGTCCTTATTGACATATCTTGATAGGTAAGTTGCTATCGCGTCGAGACGCATTGATTCCTTGTACTCTTCTTCGTACATTTCTTGAATATCTGTGGAAGTAAACGTAGTGTTATGAAATTTGTTTTCTACAATATACCAAATCTTTGATCCAACTGACGTAAGTCTGTCACTAGTGCGCATACCCTCATGCCCTAGATTAATCCTATTCCTACCGTCATTCTCCCCGTATGAGGTTCCTCCCGACATGTTAAGTGTTTCCATCAGCTCGTATACCTTTAGTATCTTATTTTTTGAAATGGCCCCATCTAAAGAAAGGTTATATTTGCTTCCATCGGCATCCTCAAATTCTATCTTTATTTTCTTTTTTCCTGAGCTCAAGCTGGGGTACCTTTGCCAAACACCAATTGTATTGATCACCACTTAAAATAGATACTTGTAATCTTCGTGACAATTAACGTGATTTTTGTTAGCTAAATTGTATCGTTTATAACGGATTGAAACTGGGGGAACGAGACTGATCTCAAAATTTGTTTACATTTCAGGTCCAAACCTGATCAATTGTACCATCTTTCTACTCGGCAAGAACATACCTTGTCATACGACATACTAACTTTACTGTACCCACAATTAGCTTCAAAGACATGGAGCCTGATGTTAAATCTACTAGAATACTTTGACTGCGATCTTTAAAACCACTAAGGGCCTGACAGAAGGAAGTATATTTTGTGGCATTCCTACGAGAATGATCCAGTGCGATAAGGCCCTCTAAGTTAGTCGAGAAATATTCTTTATAAAATAGTATCCGGCGTTTCATAGTTCTTTCAATCAGACCTTTTAACATAAGATCTGTTATTACCTGGGAGACGATCGGCAGATTAATTTTGACTTCTCTAGATATTTTAGTTTCTGATTTTGGCTTACTTTTTGTACATTCGAGTATCAAAATCTCTAGCCTGGTCAAGTCACAAGATTCATTATGTGCTGCTTCTCTAACACCACTAATTACATTTTCGTTTGAAGAATAAGTATTGGCAAAAACCTCTTCTTTCATCCTGGTCTAACCTACTACCTACCCAAAGACGATATATACTTTTAAGATTTCAAAGGGATCGTGAGATGCTGAGATGCTGAGATGCTGAAAACGAAATAAAACCCTAGATGGAGTATAATACAGCTTTATCCAAACTGAGAACAATATGTTCAATAAATAGTGGGTTCCTTTCCAGCTCTCAGGACGCAATACTAAAATTAATGTTCTACAAAACTTCTCTCACCTTTTCATGGATACTGACGAAGTTACGGAATATTGTAAGACTGGCAGCCATGTAGACTGTAATAACTGCCATTGCAGGTGTCATATACCCGGAACTATAGAGTTTTTATCTAGAAACATAGCAAAACTTGAAAAAGAACGACCGGGACTAGGAGAGTCTTTACCATAGTATCAGCTTTTCCTAGTTTTTGATTGAGATCCAGCTGACGAGATAGAACCGAACTATGTTACGAGAAAACTATAGAATTCTCGCTATCACAAATCACTGCATTCCAAGTACTAGACTATCGCAGAATTCTTTTACTGATCCACTTTGCACTTGAAGTGTATATATTGCTCCAATATAATCTTGGGATGGTGATTTATGTCCCCCCAACTCACTGCCCATTTAACTCTGTGCTTCCTCGGTACCAAAAACAAACTTTCCTTCTTGAACCCTTAATGAATATATCTTTCCATTTTTGAAGAAGAACCTAATTTCATTGTTTTCTTCTTTAATATCAACAAGTTCCTGACCTTTCATCTCCGACAGCTCTGCCATTTTATAATCGTTATCGACACAAATGTAATATTTAGATTACTAGGAGGAGCAATACGGTCGCTACTGAGATTGCCCCTTAAGTGGTGAACCCAGTTATTGTCATTTGTGATGGACAGAATGTAGTCCACATTTTACAAGTGAATTATGCTGATAGCCCCTTTCTATCCTGTTCCAGTTTTCGGCAATATCCTTTTCGACTCTGCGAGAAATCATCATTTAACATATCGTCAGGCTTCTAAAGTTCTGTCAGAAGTAAGCTGATTCCTTCTACTGACGTAATCGTCCAATGCCTTAATCATTGAGCCCATTTTAAAAATCTGCGGCATAACGTGCACATTGATACGATACTCTTCAAGGGCATTTTTAGTTGATGGTCCAACAGCGACAACTACGACATTTGCGTTAAGGGAATTCTTCAATTCCTGAGACACGTTATTGATATCAGCTATCTTGAATAGGTCGTGAACCGATGGTGGGCTGGTAAAAGTAATTGAATTTATCTTTCCAGCAATAATTTCATGGATAAGTTGAATCACTCTTTTTTCATTTGGTGCTACATAGTCATAACCCATAGATTCAAGAATAGAGGCGCCTTCTTCCTTTAGACTAAGAGAATACCTGTAAGTTGAAGCCTCAATGACGCTTACCGCGCTAGCTCTGTAAAGGACATCTTTGAGTTGCTCTGGATAATCACCATGCCAGAGAATTGCAATTTTTTTCCCCGTGACACCACTAGCAAGTAAAAGCCTTAGTACTCCTTTTGCGGTGTTTTCTTCTGGGACCAAGTTTGCTTCAATACCATACTTTTTGAGAACCATCTTAGGCTTCATGCTTCTGGCGACAACTGTTGCTTTCGACAAGGAATGGATCAACTTGTCTTCAAGACCCAGTTTAGCAGCAATAGAGAATAGTGAAAAAACCCCGGGACCGGTCATGAATACTACATAATCAACATCCCCAGATATCACATTGTCCAGAAATTTAAGCACGTCTTCTTTTGGGTTTTTTAGGTCTGTCTCGATACCTATGGTGGGCGCTATGTAAGGTTTGCCACCTAGATTTTCAACAATACGAGCAAGCTCACCTGCTCTGCGGCTTGACGTAATCGCTACAGTCAATCCGTCAAGTGGCATGTCTCATCACATATACTTTTTATACCACAAAGGTTTGAAGGTTTTTTCCATTTCATTAAGATTCTCTTGCTGGCAGATAATTGAATTATGCATAGTTGGATGTAAATGTTATGCACTTGAGATTTCCAAAGCTTTGGCGTTGCATAAAATGTACTCGAATATCCATAAATGGTCAAGATAAATATCGAATAATCAATTTACATTGAAGTACATGTTCATGAATGGGATCACGTAGGGAATTATTTGTTAAGGTATTATCAACACAATTTATCTAGTATCTTTATATGATGTCCGGAAAAAATTATACTAGTTGACAAGTAAAATCTCTGTCATTAATATTGTATTTAGTGTGCTGCTTCTTTCGTCCATATCTTATTCGAGCCTAAACGCTGACCTTACATATTCTGTAGATGGTCAGCAAGATAATTTGCCTAAGGTTCCCTCAATCAGGATTACCTCTCCCGAAAGGGATCAACTGGTGCCTGCTTCTACGAGCCCCGCAAATAATGTGACCAGAGATATCAATACTAATACTAACAATACATTAGTGATTTCTGGAACGGCCTCTGACGATTCAGATTCACCTTGCGATGTTTCAGTTCTCGTAAATGACGTAAGACCATATCAGCCTGCAATGCCTAGGGGCACATCTGGAAAGGATGATTATTCTAAATGGGAATTTCAACTCACCCCAGATTATGCTCCCATAAAACAAGGATCGAATAAAATAACAGCCAAGCTGGAATGCCTTAAACTACCTGTCAACTTAACGAAATGGTACAGCGTTACTGTAACTGGAGGAACACAAGAACAAGTGTTAGTACAAAAACAGCAGCTCCAGAATCAAGAGGTGGAGCAAGAGCGGGAAGGACAATTAGCTTTAGAGAAAATACAACTCGAAGAACAAAGGGAGCAACAGATGATAGAACGTGCGAAAGCAAATACTGCAAAGATTAACCAGACCGAATTGTTTGTTACGATTGGATCGCCTGCAGAGAATCAATCTGTCCCAATGGATTCCAATTTGACTATATCAGGTACATCGTACGATGATGCGGCCACTGACTGTGATGTATCAGTTGTACTAAATTCTAAAACACCGTACCAACGAGCTTTACCAATCAATGGGTCAGGAACGAATAATTATTCAAACTGGACATTTACCTTTACTCCAAGTTACGGGGTACCAAAGGAAGGAGAAAATTAAACGACATCAAAGATCTCTTGTCATGCCTAGCCCAACAACTATACGAAGTTTTCTAGCATAAATATTACTGGTTTACCACAAGAACAGATTTTACAACAGCAGCAAGAAGAACAATTACGACAACAACAGATGATAGAACGTG
>JAATVT010000106.1 GCA_014523685.1 Nitrososphaerales archaeon TH5893 | reverse complement strand
TCTCTTATTAAAGGATAGAGACGAAAAATTCAGCCTATCTGTAAGAGCCGCAAACGCCATCAGCATACTGGATAGACTTACACAAGACAAGGGAATGAAATCACACATTCGAACAATGTTGTGGCAAGTAGTCTCGAACCTAGAAGGCATAAGAGAATAATTCACCGGGAACTGATTATTCTAGATTGATTTTATGCCTACGATGATCTCTACGTGGAACAACTAAGAGTACTATTCTTTACCTTATTACTACTGAGCGTAACAGTTTCAGTCTGGTAACTGGTAAGCCCAAAATACTAAGACAGTGATAGATAAAACGATGAGATCATCTCCCTTCCCAAGAGAATATCGTTTTAATTTCATTAATTAGGACCCATTGGAAATGGGGTCACAAATATCTTGCAAAAACGTATCGAAAGTAATATGCAACACTGAAATATTAGCACGAGGAGCAAGAAATCACTCGGAATAGATCCGTCTATTGGTTCTAGCAAGCTCTGTATAGTTGTCACAGACTGACTCTCACTGCCGTGAGGGAATGCTTATGCTCGACATAACCATGGAACGATGTTATCGACACGGGCGTCATTGCTTAAATATTTAGTGAATGTCTTACATGAAGCCGCTAGACAATTGGAATTTGGGAACATTGATAAAAAGAGCATGATTCTGATAGTAGATGATTATTATGGCGTTCTACCTACGTTTAGAGAGGCCTTCGAAGATTTTCCCAGCTTGAATTAGATACATTTATTGATCCGATCGAAATTTAGACCTAAGACGTACGATCTATTGATTATAGACATTAGGCTCCCTCCGCTTGACACAGCAGACTGAAACCGAAATCTCGTACATTATGACGAGAGCCATTCGATCAACTTTTCCAACTGTTTTGTAAAGGGATGATCAGGATATTTTAATACTGTTAGAAATTCTTTTTTCAGAAATTGAATATCACAATAGCATGGAATAGAAGAAATTATCTTCATTCCTATTTGGTTGGAGAGCCCATTTACAATATCACTTGATTCTTCCTGTTTCTGAAGCTCAATTACTCCTTGAGCATCCTTGGAAATTGAATAAGTATGAGGTACGCAGTAGCCTGATACTCTATTGCAAATTAGATAAGAAGGAGTGCCAAATCCCGTAAATATGTTATATACTTCTTCCACAATCTTCTTTGTACCATCCACGTCCAGATCACCCATTTTCAGAGTTAAAAGCAGAATATCTGCAACCGCCAGGACATTTATAGACCATTGTCTTATGCCAGGGCTTGTGTCAACAATGACATAATCAGCGTCGTAATCAGATACTAACTGTTCACGTAGTAACATAAACTTTCTAAGGAACTGTTTTCTGTTACCAGTGCCTGCGCCGCCTTCCAGTTTTTGAATCTCTTCTTTCTTGGCACTCGAGAATCCCACCCATAGTTTGCCCTCTGTAGAAAAATTATTACTAGAATTTGCATCACTGACATTGCCCAAAGTCACATTTGTTTTATTAACAATATCAGTTAAGTCTTGCATAACTTCTTCGACTTCGCCGTTAGAATCAAGATAGTCATTAATCCATTTTACTGGTCTAATCCCAAAATATGACTGTATACTGGGAGCGTAAACATCTAGATCAAGTAAGCATACTCTAAGTCCTTTTCTCACCAGGAGCGCAGCTAAATTGGATGCCAAAGTGGTTTTTCCAGTCCCTCCCTTGTATGAATGGAAGGCGATGCACTTCGTTTTCTTCATGTGAGTACCTTACATATCTCATTTAATAATATAAGTAATTGATCATATTTAGCTGGGCTTGGCTCATTGATCTAAAAGATATACGTTAAATTCATTTCCATATCCAATAATGTGCATTATCCCGGCGAAACTAGAAGATCGATCATGTCCACCGATGGAAACTCATTGTATGGGCGCAAGACATAACCGAGTCGGCATGATAGTTAGATTTAAAGGATTTTACTTAGATCCTGACCTATCTAAAATTT
This sequence comes from Nitrososphaerales archaeon TH5893, assembly GCA_014523685.1. Lineage (GTDB taxonomy): Archaea > Thermoproteota > Nitrososphaeria > Nitrososphaerales > Nitrososphaeraceae > TH5893. The sequence goes on along the minus strand of JAATVT010000106.1, from coordinate 2,495 downwards.
CTGTAGGAATAATTACAAATTTTTATACTGTAAAGAATTATTTTGATAAAAATAGCATTTCCGTCAGGACTTTATCTGATCTATCTTTAAATATGATGCTTCCCATATTTCATTATCTTATAAAATTGGATGATTCTTCAAAGAGTCTCGACGAAGAAAGCAATGCAGAAATTTCTTCAAGAAAAACTTCTCATAATCTGGTTACAGAGGGCATAGAGGCAGGTCAGAGGATAGCAAAAATTTCTGTTGTTACGTTAATCAGCATTGGTGTAGCAGAGCTTGTAACTGGCTATATCAGCGGAAGTGTTGTTGCCACAGCTGACGGGTTAGATTCTATATCTGATGCTACTATCTCTTTTATTGTCCTACTTGGATTGAGGATTGCCCATCGACCCCCTGACAAGAAATTCCATTTTGGATATCACAAGGTTGAAAGCTTTGCGGCGTTAATGGCTTCAATAGGCATGGTTATAATTGGGGTTATAATCTTTTACCATTCGTATCAATCCCTGGTCCAGCCACATGAAATCAAACAGCCAGTTTTGACTATGGTAGTATTGGGCGCTGCGGGTGCAATATCTTTGCATCGGGCATTTCAAATGAGAATTATTGCCAATAAGTATAATTTGCTTTCTCTGAAGACTGATGCTCGAAATTCGATAAAAGACGGATCGGCTTCAGTAGTAGGATTCATTAGCGTATTAGTTGCATCTCAATTTGGAATACTCCAGGCCGACGCTATAGGAGGAATGATAATCGCAGGATATATCTTTTCAGTATCTTACATATCGGTGAAGAGATCGTCTCTCATTCTTGTTGATGCATGGGAAAACCCAAAGATAACAGAGCTAGTCAAGAAAACAATTGAAGAAAGATTCAACTATGAAAATATAAAAGTGCGATCTGTTCTTTTACGTTCGTCTGGCATGGTCGCACAAGCAGAGGTCCATGTGGAGGTGGATGGGAAAAAACCATTGACAGATGTAGAGATGCTATCTTTGGAAATAGAGATGGAAATCCGCTCCAGAATTCCTGACATTGAAAGAGTTTCAGTTGTTCCACATTCTTCAACCCTGATGTCGAAGGCTGAGTCTCATAGAAGATGGAAGGCAATGTTTGGAAACAGGGATAAGGATAGAGGAATAATCAGATGAAGTTAATTTCAGAGGTATTCTGTATACCTTTTTTACAATAATAATGTTGAAGTAATCTTCTATAACTCAGTTGATAAATTCATTGACAGAATCTAGATATTTTCCGGAAAGGATCTATATGACCCCAAGTTTGCCGGACATGGGTACAATTATATCTTGATTATATTACAGTTGCAAGAGCTGACAGTCGAAACCCTCTCTTTATCAATTTGCATTTTGACGTCTGCGATTTTGATTATATTTCTCGAGCCTACTAAATAGTAGTTAATATCTGTAATCTCTACGACTACCAATTTACGAATAACCAGGGACATTAATTGCTATTATTAATTCACTAAATGCTTATTTCCTTTGTAGGAACTAGATTTCAATTAATGAGCAAGACAGCGGTTTTCTTTGGAGAAGAACTAGCCAAATATGGTTTTGGAGAAGCGCATCCATTTAATTCGAATCGAATCTATTCCTTCTGGTCCAAGTTCTGTGCTCTGAATCTCGATAAAAGTGATCAAATCCAAATAGAACGACCAGAAATTGCAGACGAGGCACTATTATCACGATTTCATGATGCTGAGTATATCGACCTTGTTAAGAAATCTTCAAAACTGGGGTCTGGTTTTCTAGATCTTGGTGATACACCTGCTTTCCGCGGAGTCTTTGAATCTTCTTCTTATGTAGTTGGTACAAGTCTCAAGGCACTAGAACTGGTAATGGAAAAAACTGGCGGAATATTACATGCATTTAATCCCATTGGGGGCCTCCATCATGCAAGAAGAGGATCTGCAGGAGGATTCTGTGTTTTTAACGATATAGGTGTGGTTGTTTTACTAGCTCGAGAAAAATACGGTATAAAGAAAATAGCTTATGTAGATATAGACGCACATCATGGTGACGGGGTCTATTATGAATTTGAAAACGATCCTAATCTCTATATTGCGGATATACATGAGGACGGTCGTTATTTATATCCTGGCACAGGTGCAGAATCGGAGATCGGATTGGGTGATGCTCGTGGGACTAAATTGAATATTCAAATGAAACCAAATTCAGATGACAACGATTTTTTTAGTGAATTCAAAAGAATTGAAGAGTTTATCAGTAACGTTGCAAAACCAGAATTAATCATCTTCCAATGTGGTGCAGATTGCCTGAGAGGTGACCCATTGACACACTTGCAATATAGCTCTAGGGCGCACAAGTTTGCGTCAAACGTATTGCATAGACTTTCACATGAGCACTCTGAAGGTAGAATAATCGCGTTAGGTGGGGGCGGATATAATCTCGCCAATATTGCAAATGCATGGACAGAGATTGTTAAATCTCTTATTGATGACGCGTTATAGC
>JAATVT010000001.1 GCA_014523685.1 Nitrososphaerales archaeon TH5893 | reverse complement strand
ATTTGACGGAGGAGGTTTTGGTGACTTTTAGACCTTCTTGTCTGACCAGTACTCGAAACTCTGTTCTTTTCCAAATAACATAATTTGGGCATTTAAAATATTCAAGTACTAGTATTGATGATCTATGATAAACCAGACTCGAGTCAAAAAAGTTTTGCAATTAGCGTCTTGAACGATTATCTTTCAAAAAGCTAGCTAAATTGGGTCTTGTGAAAAAGGCAAGAAGCAATCGTAATGAAATGAATCTACCCTACTTAATAATCAGCATCCTATAGTGAGGAATTGTAGGAAAGATAAAAAAACAAGGTGCAAAAAACGCAACTGAGGGTACTTCTGAATAATCTGCACATTTTATCATCAACAATACTGGGTTTGCGAGAGATCAAAAAAACCACAGGAGGGATTCAGCGATTCATCCCACGACGTGAAATGAAAAGTAGCGGACTGAGGATCGTAGGGCTCACCTGTGGTTATTATTATCCATATCAGTCCTCGCTGAACCTGCCCGACAAGCATGAAGAACTATTATTCAATATTAAACCATCCTGATAGCGCACACATATCATTATTCTATAATATCAAGAAATCTACCCGTTAGTACATTAAATGTGGACAATAGAAAATCAATTGATAATTATTTGAGGAATATCACATCCTCAACTTTACTTTTCGTTATGCTTACAATCTCTTTAATTACATAAATAATTCAAAATTTACTCACAATAAAACAGAAAAGGCATCAATCAAGATCTAATGACATGATGATTCAGATCTGGAAGGTCAATTGATATTTCTTAGAATACACCTGTAACACTTTATTCCTTACTATTTACCAAATAGAGAATGTCTAACCTTCTCCAGATATTTCCTCGTCGCCTTCTTCTTCAAAATCTGCTTGGCGTTTGTAATCATAATCATTAATTTCTTTATGATCTTCTGGTTGCTTTTCCACTTTTTTATGATCTTGTTTATTCTCCTTTTCCAATATTGGAAGAAGGACATTAGTGGTATATGAATATGTGTGAGGAAAGCATTTCACCCATCGTTACAGGTGTGGCTGCTATTATTACTGCTACCTCTTTCTAATGTCCATATATTCACACGTCATAAAATATCGTAGTAAAAGGGGATCGTATATGGAGCGAGTCTTGTCATAGCAGAAATGACATAATCTTTACTGATCGCAACTGCAGTATCATTACACATGTGGTTTTGATCTCAATTAATTCCTCTGGTACAAACTAATCAATAATCTTATTCATAATAGATGTCAAATAAAAAATAACAGGAGTATTTCCAATAACCGTCTTATGATATAGTGTATTTAACAAAAAAAAGATGGTTGTTACTGCACTGTGATTGTACCCACGAGGAATGGATGCAGCTGGCAGTAGTATTTATATTCTCCAGGTTCAGTGGGCATTGTTACTGGTTTGCTTGGCGTATTAGCAGTAACATAACCTGTATCAAATTTACCATCTGGAGTTTGAGTGTCAGGGTTTCCAGAAGTTGCTGTGTGGAGAGCATTGTCTTCGTTATCCCATACCACTATAGCACCTGGAGAAACAGTGACTGGGTCTGGTTCATATCCTTCTCCACTAGTAGAAGATGAAGAACCAAGAGGCATAACTACCGTAGTCTCTCCTCCTCCAGCTGCACCCGTAGCATTAGCTGCACCAGTTGCATTGGTTGCATTTGTCCCCTGTGCCATCGTATCGGTAGGACTTAAGCCAAGAATTGATACTGTCAAAAGAACAGATACCATACTGGCTCCTATGATGATACTCCTTTCAAATTGTCTGAACTTCATTGAGAACTATCAGTTCGAAGGACAATATAATCATTCACACTAATACGCGATTAGACTGGGAAATGCTTATTCAGTCCAAAGGAAATGAGAAAAAGAGATAAACGTAGATTAAACGACGGATTAATAAATTGTAACAGTGATCAAAATTACGTTTCAAGTAAACTGTCTAACCACGTCGTATCTCCCTATTTACTATCATTGCTTATCGCTAGCGATACAGGAGCTGGCTTCTCTTGATTTGTCACGCTTCATTTAATAGAATATTATGGCAATTATGTTTGTGTATAGTTTACCTTCTTTACACTATACAGTACACCCACACATATCTTATTTGCAGATAAAAACAAAATGCTGAAATGAGATAAAACAAATTATGATCAGGCAGAAATGGGAGATCTTCTAATAGGCTGTTCCGGCTGGAATTACGGCGATACTCCGGAGAAAGGAGGTTGGGTTGGAGTATTCTATCCAAACAAGGATACCAAAAGACTTAGATTTTATTCCCAATTCTTCAATACTGCAGAAATGGATTCAATTTTTTATGAAAAATTCTATTCTCATATGACCATGGGCACCTTCATCGGGATGGCTAGAGCCACTCCAGATAACTTCCAATTCTCGCTAAAGGTTCCAGAAACAATTACACATAAAAAAAGGTTAGATGTTAACCATGGAGCTATAACATTATTCGACGAGTTTCTTGCCAGAATATCACCTCTAAAGAATTCCAATAAACTAGGAGCCATACTATTGCAATTGCCTCCAAGTTTTACCGTAAATGATTTCAAGAATATAGAAGGATTTCTGCAAAAACTGCCCTTAGGTTACCAGTTTGCAGTTGAATTTAGACATCCATCATGGAAGACAGAAGGACCATGGGATCTGCTAAAGCATTACAATATTGCAGCTGTCATGACAGATTCTCCCTCAGTGGAAAATCTGGATTTCCTTTCTGATGTTACTGTGACTACTCCTGATCATTCATTTATTAGATTTCATGGAAGGAATACAAAAGGACATTATTGGTATAATTACCTCTACAGTAAAGAGGAACTAGAGCCATGGGTTGAAAAAGTAGAAGAAGTTAAGAAGCAGACAAGAGTTCTAAGAGCCTATTTTAATAACCATTATGGGGGAGCTGCGGTTGTCAACGCTCTACAATTCAAAGAAATGATAGGTATTAAACTTTCTGAAAATGAAAGTAATACATTGGAGCGTGCTCAGGAGTATCTGTCCAACAGACAATCAACCTTACCAATCTAGACTTATTTTCTAAACGCAAAACTAGTTCCTACATACTTGTCTTCAAGCAAAATCTAATTAATGAATCATTATATTATCTGTATCCCATATTATGGTTTGTACAATCAAATTTGAAATATCTCATTGAAAAAAAAATCAGTACTGGTTCATTTGGAACTATATACGAAGTATTAGGTGAAGATGATAACAAGATCTATGCCTTAAAGGAGTTAAAAAATATGGATACGGTTTTCAAACAACGTTTTGAGAGAGAAATCAAAGTACTGTCACAATTAGATCACCAGAATATCGTTAAAATTATCCAATGGAACATTGAGGGGGATCCTCCAAATTTTAATCCTTATTATGTTATGGAATATTTGAGTGGAGGTTCACTCAGACAGCATATGGACGAAAAATTTCGAGGTGATGATAGCTACTATTTTGATACAAAATGGACTATAAATAGGATAATTCTCCCTGTTTGTAATGCATTAGCACAAGTACATAGCTCCAATATCTATCATAGAGACCTAAAACCAAGCAATATAATGTTTACAGATGCTACAAAATCGACAATTAAGATTACAGACTGGGGGCTTGTCAAGGTCGAAACATCTCCAAAGACTAATGGAGACAATGTTGACTCCAGCTCCTCATCTACAATCGACATAGATAGAAGATCATTAGAACTGACCGCTGTAGTAGGTGAAGGAAACATAGGAGGAACGCCTGATTATTGTTCTCCAGAACAATGGTTCGCCTCTGTTCATCGCAATGAAGGATTCATTGATGGACGAACTGATATCTTTTCTCTAGGAATAATATTTTATGAAATGCTAACAAGGCAGCGTCCACCACCATATGATCCTAACAACTCTAATCTTATCAGAGCACCTGTGGTCGCACCCTCAAAACGTAATCCGCTTGTATCCCACCCATTGGGGGAATGCATACTGAAGATGATTGACCTTGAGCCTGAAAATAGACAGCATTCGATATGGGATTTAATATCTGAAATTGAAATCCTGCCGGATAATTCTCTCTAGCTGCAGTAGGGAAGGATCCTTTAGGTTTGAAGACTACTTCGCATTCAAGGACATCTCCGGCTTGCTAGGATTTAAAGAAGCCCATCATCTTGTTATGGTGTTCGACATGAAATAAAATGACTATGTATAAAATCTAGAGAAGCCTCCTTGATATTATTTGAGACTGTGATTAGTTTGATGTAGTTCTCCATTAGTACCATAATTAGTTAGGAAATTCAGTGCCGCCCTAGCAAGATGAGATCAAAAAACCTAATAACATGAATTCAAATATTATTGTATGTCAGGAATAACTTCACCTACTTTTGTTCTAACAGTACTTTTTTTAATGCTGGTGACACCTCATATGACAGAACTATCCACCTAAGGCAACAAATACCGCAGAAGCACAAACTATGAACGCTGAAATAACTCCAACCAATACATTTTGTATAGTGTGCATACACCCACCAAGATATTAAAGCAGACTTGAACCAAGTGGGCTTGGCTTTATTTGGTGATTATATGAATAGACGAAAAACCAGCTTAAGTAAAGTAGGGTTTAGTTACCGGACATCCGGGATTGCAACCTTACTACTCACCGACGCCAATCGTGCAGGCTCATACGTTCGTATGTGGTCTGAATATATTTCGCGAATCAGCTACATTAGCTATCTCCCACTTCCTACTCCTTACTCCCTCTCCCTACTGAGATCTATCACTTATATCGCTGTGAATAAAAAACAATCCCTTTTATTTTTTCATCATTTATTTTCTCGTTTTACTATAACGACTACCGTTTAACCAGGAGAATTTTGATAAACAATATGAACAAAGGCCATTGAAATCGGCATTATCCGTAAGTTTGTCAATATATGCAGGGGTCAAGCGAAGCACCACGACAGATAGTTAACTTGGAACAATTCACAAAGAGGCCATTTGATGACCTGTGGCTAGAAGCTATTACTCCCAAGTTTAAAATGGATAGGTCTTTTAACGACAATCTAGAGTCTAGCCATATCAGGTAAGTGTGTAAGTGAGTGAGTGAGTGAGCGAGTACACGTTAGTTTGATGGAATAGTTCCGGAAATTACGGAATATTCTGTAATTTGTCATCGAGCTTCATAAAAGCTTATAGAGCGTATTACTATCAGGGCTGCAGGATTCCAGTACTCAACGATTTTAGATACAAGCCTTTGTAGTCATTCGTTGAGACACCTGCAGCCTCCCCGTTTGTTGTATTACCTTTGTTAGCCTGTCATCCCTTCAAGTGATTTAGGAGATTCTTCACCCCTACATCATCATTGATATATTGAATTTTGGAATTTCAATTCCAATAATTGATTTAAGTACTTTTTCTAGTCTAAATATTAGAGCTCTAATCTAGCTCCCATAGACTTGCTACAATATGGGAGAAGGTAAAACAATGCAATGAATCACCCTACTCGCTATAGCATTTAGCTTCTCAACTGAGATATAATCTGAGGCGATAGCTATCTTAAACATGAATCAAAAGAAGTTACCGATTGTAGCTATCTTAACTGCAGCCGCATTGACAGGAATCTTATCAACAGCCCCAATGACGGTTTATGCCGACGAAAGTGAAACCAACACAGACCAATTAGTGAAACAAAAGAACGTTGGAAGTGGCGACTCGCTCAACTTCAACTGTGGCCAGAATCTGATCAAGGCGGGTGTAGGCGAGCAGGCTTGTGGACAAGAAGAAGATGGTATTATTATGGAACCCGATTTGAATCCCATACAGCCAAATCCCTTGTTCGGTCTAGGAGAGTAAAAATAAACCAAACCGCAAACCCCCTCGGGCAACAATTTGGGGGCGGCTAAAATCCACCCTCCTTGAGGAATCCTAATCTAGAAAGACGAAAGCTATCCCCTTTACTGACGATGAGGTTGAGTTAGGAATGTGGAAATCCTATTCTGAGGATTACAAGAATTTCATGACGCAACTTCGAACTAAGGGTATTAATGGACAGGAAGGAAGACCGGAGTACATCCATCTAAACAAAGTAGCAATTTATCAACCCTCGTCTACTGAGCCTTTATTGTCACCGTATTGGCGTGGAAAGTTATCATCAGTTGATGGATTTTACGTTGGACTCGTAAGTAAGCAAGAAACGTAAATGTCGCTAGCTACGTGGATGGCAAAGCAAATGAAATGATAAGGTAAGTCAAAACTTTAGCTTTTAAATGAGTAAACCTACAGTGATCCTAGATTTGGCGATAGATATTTCGTATTATGCACAAGAGATACAACATCTTATGGATAACGCAATTAATGAATCCGAAAGAAAGCTAGGAAGAAAAGGTATATTCCTAGATGAAGACAAGTTCAATATTGTTCTGAAAGGCGGTGCAGGACTGGCCAAAAAGCTGGAAAAAGAGATCCACCGCGAGGTAACAGAGAAAGAAGGTAAATCATATGATAATCGCAGTAATGAGATGAACATGCTTGCATTGTCAATAATATTGGCATGTTGGTCTGGGTGGGTCTTTAAGGCGAAATCGGTAGATCCAGGAAGACCGGAGGATTCTAGGCAACAGGCTTCTGCAGTGAACAAATACGTAGAATCATTAGTTCGGAATGCCATCAATGCGGGTCAGAAATTGGGTGATGATGGAAAACCTGCATATGGAAAAACCCAGTCTATCGAAATCAGCTAAAACTGTCCGAAGCTAGAGTTTTCCAAACGGTTGATCTGGATGTCCTAATAAGAGATTCCACGCGGTCTCAAAGTTTGCAGTTGTAAACTCTGTTTGATTTCTCGCTTGGAGTGTGAATGGATATCGATAATTGTTAGCATTTATACTCTGAAGTACAAAGATAGTCTGTTACTCCCGACAGCATTGTAGTAAGGTTAGGCCCTGAATATGGGAGTGTGCTACCATCGCTATGTTTGCGTAAGGTTTGGGAACCGTCGAAGTTTCTAATCATGGTTATTTGTGTCTGAACCATAATTAATTAACTAATCAAAAGAAGCCGAAATCTAAAAGCTTTTTTCATTGCTACTTTTGTATACATTGTCATCATTCTAATTTAATAGCAATCTAATGTACTTATTAGTAAGAGTAAGGATGAAGACTAATGACTTGTACATTTGAGCATCCAGAACTAGGACACGACTATCATTGGAGAATGTGCGGAAACTATACGACAGTACTTTGTGACGTATGCATGCAAGTCGTAAGAAATAAGGAGATAAAGGCATAATGAAGCATATTTCGATTTTTTGTATACATTGTCATCATTCTAATTTAATATGAACCATCTAGTGTACTTATTAGGTAATAGAGGATAGATGGTTGCCATAAGTCCGCCCTTTGTATGTCGACCCAAGGAAGGACAAAAGCACCCGCGAATCGTTCTACAAATGATATTCGACATTCGACTCCTCTATTACCTGCTTTGAACTTTTCATTCAATTTCGGTGTTATTATCTAATAGAAAGGGAAGGCAATCACGCCAAGCTATTCTATCCGGTAATAAAACCAACTCCCTATCTTTATTATAATTATATTCCATTAAAGCATGTGATAATTTCTTATTCTTTTCCAGCACCCTCTTCGCCTCATCCACTTTTTTATTATACTCCTGCAAAACGAGATAACATCTTTCTTCTTTCTGTAATTCCATCCGAGCTTTTCTTAAAGCCTGTCTATGCTCTTCAGCTTTTTTACATTGATTTCCTAGGTTTATATAAAAGTCATGTTCTCTTTTTCGATCTTCATAATATGTCGGTGAATAAAATGATGGCATCTAATAATCTATTATTTAATATTCATTCATTAAGAGAAAAGCTTTTTCATTTGTCTATTATAATATTATAACGAATTAAATTGTGTGAATTATGTACAACTCAGGAATTAGAAAAAGCGCATAAAGCATTAAGCCTAAACGGTGATATCTCTTCCATCTATAACCAAAATCTCAGATTATTAGGAGCTTCAGCAATAAAACCTACAATACATATAAAACGATTAAGGTTTGCTGGTCATAGTCCCAATAATATTAAACTAAAAACTGCTTCTTCAATTAGATGTCCAGAACAATTAAAGAGACAAAGGGAAAAGGCCGATAAAGCGATGAGTCTTAAGAATACTTTGTAATAATTTATGGACTAACTTATCATTTTTGTTTACCTGTGACTTATTTAGTTAGGGATTTGATTTTCTAATCATGCATATTCGAAGCGGTATTGTTTACCTATTGCCTATAGCAGTGATAATTGTTCTTATATCTATTGCAGTTGTATTTATTACAACAGGTCCTGTGCAGGCAGAGACAGGACTAGGAACTGACATTTTTAAAGTCATTTTGACAATATTTGGAGTAGACGAATCTAAGGGTGATGTAATTGCAATAGTTACAGCAAAAGATCAGGACGCAAAGGTAAAGCTATTTGATGCATCAGGGCCTGACGTAGTTCCATTAAATGTTAGCGAGGGAGGAGGTCACCTTATAGAATACGTAGCAACGTTTCCAAATCTAACTATGAACTCAGGTGAGGGGTATAAAGCATGCATAGCTACAGTCAAGAATTTAGAACTAATGTGCAAAACGGGTGATAATTCTCCTGCGAGTAGACCTGAGTTCGTAGATTTGTCCTTAAACACAACTAGCGGCGATGTTCAACAAGCGACGGCAGCAGAGGAAGGAGATAGCAATGATGAAGACCAGGAAGAAGTTGTAGATCAAATGGATGAAACGGAATCAGAAGCGGAAGGAGGAAATGATCTATCACCAGGTGCTCCTCCGGTAGGCTGAACTGAATATAGTTGAGAATGGGATTAGACTACTCTTTGCACCTCTTTGAAAGTCACTAATAGTAAAAGCCGCAAGAAAGCTTTTGGTTTTTGCTTTTAGCTGTTTATATAAACTGTAGACACAGTTTTTCCGTATGAGACCAGTCACATTTAGAAGAGTAGCACTCGCTATAACCATTGTATTATTGTTAGTTGTACTATTAATGATACTAATCTAACCGGTGGATGAGCATGTTTGTGAGTGTAAATGACATCTGCACATTCTAAGTTTACTTTGTTAAATTAATAAAACTACAACTTTAAGAGCGATGCTAGCATATAATAATTCAAGAGATCAGGGAGTGATTTGCTTCTATATTATAATATTGGCAGATAAGAAGACTGTATATAATGACTATTGATAATCATATAGCAAATAGTCATTTGCCTAATAATAGTAATTTACAAAGAAGTCAGTCAATCGCTTCTGAGAAACTATCACTGTTTGCCAAAAGAATTTTGATCGTAGACGATGATCCAGATATAACCTTAACTTTTAAGAATGGGTTGGAGGCTGAAAATGAGAAAAATAGTAAAATATTCTTTAAAGTAGACTCGTCTAACAATCCCTTACAAGCATTATCTGAATTTAAACCAGACTATTATGATTTAATATTAATTGATATTAATATGCCTATAATGGATGGCATTCAACTATCCAGCAAAATATTAGAATTGGATGCCAATGTTAAGATTTGTCTTGTTACTGCAGGAGAAGCAAACGTAGAGGCGTTGAGAGAGTTATATCCTATGAGAAGTATCGGGTGTTTTATCAAAAAGCCGATCACAATAGAATATTTGGTTAGAAGAATAAAGGCAGAATTGGATTAGACTAGATATACTGTAGGCTCATTACTGTGTCAGGAATTTTGTTATTTTTTAATCTCTCTTATTACCTCTTTTAAGTAGTCATGGGCTTCTTGTTCATTTAGTGATGGTTGCACCCCAGTCTCATCTTCCATTTCGACAGATTGGATATTAATAACTTCTCTAACTCGTCTTTCTATCTCTATTTCTATCTCTGCCGTCACCATGGAATCAAATAATTTTGACTGCGCAATTGCAACACGTCTAATCGATCGTCGTAATTGTGTATCTTGGGATAGTGATATTGTGGACATGTAAATACCTACCACCACAAGATAGGCAGATAATCCCATTACAGTAATGGTAGCAATACCAAATGGTGGGTATGGAGCAATAGACATTAAAATAGCCTGGTTAGAAGTGAAAAGTAGGAAAAAGCCAAATCCAGAGATAATCAAATACTTGTTTAGAGCAGTATGGCTTTTTCCCATTCTTGACATAGACCAGAATGCAATTCCTAACATAAGTCCGCCAAGGGGTTTACTTAGAGTGGTTATGAAGGTAGTTAAAGAAGCAAGGAAAAACTGATCCACATTGATTATTGAAGAGATTTCATTCGTAAAGAAGGCAGCAAATTGTCCAATAAAGAAAACCATAGGACTTATTGTAATAAACAAATACTTTATTTTGCCAAGTTTACGATAATAATTGCTCAAAAGTATTGCAGTTGCAATCCATGCGCTAACAAACGATATTATGTATGATATGAAATACGACTCATCCATCGTATTATATTTTCCCTTACTTATATCAGAACTCCCACCAAAGAAGGCTCTTGTCTCTGGTGGCCTATCTCCTAATCTAAGAGATACATCAACCACTGCAATTGCAGCATTAATAGTAATACTTCCCAACGCTAAGACAAACAGGAACGTGAAAATGGTATTCCTTCTTAATGTAAGTATTCGGCTAATAAATACGGACAAAATACCTATGCTTAATGTATAACTACAAAGAATTATTGCCAATAAAACTGCAGTATTATAGTATGAAGAAAAAAGAATTTGTAAGATGACAAATACTACGATTGCTCCGATTACATACTGGACTGCTTTAGTTACTTTGTATAATAGAATAACATGTAATCTAATTTTGCCTCTCTCATCGCCTGGAGGTGGCTTGATGAGTTCTAGTAAAAGATATTCTGCAACAAGACACACTATCGAAATGATACCAAAGAGAATATCCCTCGTATCAATAGGAATTAACTGCTTACTGATAATATCATAAGCCCTAATTAAAGAAATATCAGTAACCATTAAAACTATTAACGCTGAGATGATAATGACAAGTTTTCTATTGCTGTATAATGTAAATGAGGAAATTCTATAATCGATAGATTTTCCATTTTTCATGAAATATTTTTCTCACCTGTGTGTCCAGATTCAGTAGCGGAATCGAGATACATAACAAGATGTATAGGACTCTTGTATTGATATGAAATGTTATTATAAATGCTTAATGTAAGGGATAGCAATACATTACATAATGAATTTACATCGACATAGCAGATTGACAATTATAACGATAATAACGATAGCGTATGTCTCTATAGTGGCGACCTTCGCAGGCTCAAAAGCGTCGTTTGCAGATAGCATTAATCCAGGTGTAATTGCATTAGATTCCAAACCTTATGGTAGCACATACGAGGATTGGACTATCAAGTTTTGGCAATGGCTTCTCCCGATCCCTGAAGATAAAAGTCCAATGACTGACACAACAGGAGAACGCTGCAGTGAGAATCAAAACTCTAGTAGTCCTGTATTCTTTCTGGTATTCACTGGCGGCGGCTCAGCAGTTAGAACCTGTGATGTCCCTGCTGGAAAAGCAATATCCGTTCCAGTAAATGTTGTTGAATGCTCATTTGCGGAAATGAATGTGAAGACCGAAGAAGAGTTACATGCATGTGCTGAAGAGGACGAATCTAGCAATCCAGGTCTTTTTCTATCTGTTGATGGAAAACAATTCAAAAAACTTGAAACGTATAGAGTTCATTCAAGAGCATTTGACACTAATCTTCCTGAAAACCCCATATTTGGAAAACCAGGCCCTACACGCGCTGTATCTGATGGCTATTGGGTCATTCTTGAACCATTATCACCAGGGAAACACGATATCCACTTCAAAGCAAGTTTGACGAATCCCACGACCGGCATATTATTTTACAATGATGATGTAAAATATACTGTCAATGTAAAGTAATTCGGTCGGCGCCTATCACTAATTATCCAATTACAAAGTCAAAGGTAATGACAGTAAAAATGATAATTGAATAAAGACGACATAGTCCCCCGATGGAATAAAGGACTAATGCCATCTTATTATGTCATGCACGGACTACAACGCATCACAGCCCCGATTGTGCAAATCACATTCTTTTTGTTACGTTCAAGTTGGTCAGTCATATTTCATTTCCTATTTCTATTAGATACTAGCACAAGCTTTGGTATGTAAAGCTAAAACAAAACCTTTGCTTTAATTTGAGTAGCGCTCAAACTTGACTAGGGAATGTATATATCTCTTAGTTACATTCGATACTGGATGTCAGGATTAAAAGAAATACCCGAAAACTACGAACTGAGAAAAATAGTACAAGAACTTCTAAAGTTACTTGAACAAAGAAATGTACTTGATAGCAATTATATTGAAAGGATTATTGATAAGGGACGACCAAAATCCTAGAATATTCCGTTAGTCGTTGTAGTCTCTTCTTCCTTATCTTCTTTGATATCCTGTAACAGTTTCTTTTCTTGATTGTTTAAATGATCCAGTTTACCTTGAACGTATTTTAGGGCGTCTGTTATGACAACACCGTTAGTAGTTAGATCCATGATATACTTGTAACAATCATTAGCGATAGCTCGAGCTTGTAACTTGGTTTTAGGATCTGCAGCTGTATCTGCTATTTCAAGAGTCTGTTTAAGGTTTAGCTTCATGCCTGTCATACATTTCTGATATTCTTCTGGAACTGTTTCATGGATATGCTTTTGAAGGTTCTCTTGGGCTTGTTGCCGTAGAAATTGGATGTCTCTGTTAACAGTTGATTTGTCAAGCTGAAGCTTTTGACATATCTCTGTTTGATTGTATCCTGCACTAGCCAACTCGAGTACTTTAATCCTTCTCCATTCGATTTGCTGACTTCTTACTTCTGAGGTCAGATTTCTCACAACTCCATGCTTATTTAGAAGGGTTTTTCACTTTCACACTCGATTATATGCTAGGGCTGCAGTTCATTTCGACATAATAACTTAAAATCTAGTTGGATTTGCCTCACTTCCCATACCAGATGTAGTGACAGTATCTAGGGTATAGTTTCCATTTAGCATAAAGTAGTCGATAGCAATCATTCCAAAATTAGTTTCAGGTTCTTGAAATGATAACGCAATCATTCTATCTGTGGCGCATATTATATTTATTCTAGTTTGAAGTTCTGCTATTAAATCTAAGACTATCGGGGTTGACATAAGATCCACACAATCAGGAACTTTATCGCCGCCGGTTTGTTGACCGCCTTGTATCTGTCCCAAAGCCTGTAAAACGGTACCGGTTATAGCGAGAAATGCTACTGAAATAGTTGTGACCATAAAAGAGTACGTCATCCTTCTACGTTATGAGATCCTACTTATGCAGTTTGGAAAGTGAAGTGAATGAAACGTCATAATGGACAAAAAAGGGTAGAAGGTTACTACTGCTACGACTACAAAAAGTATCTCATATTTTACGATGAAGAGAACTGCTGCTTAGATTTTGGAACCATACCGTACGCAGACCTAGAATCCTATAAATAGACCCGTAATAGTTCATAGCTCTTACGATCCGACACAGGCGCAAGCCCGACTACACTAGGCAGTCTACGTGCGATAAGTGTGGAACAGTGATCAAGGGCGGACGGGTACAGTTGACCAAACATAAACAGAAATACCACTCATATTGATGCATAAACACCATTATGGCTGCATTGGAGGCGGGACAGCCAACTATTTGCTAATTTGTCCCTCGTCTTCGTCTTTGGTACAAGAATAGGTAGAAGGTTATTGTACTACTGCACGTCTTGACTAACTAACCAGCCTTCACTTCTTCGCAATCGTGTGGGCCGCTGGTTGATTTGCTTAATGGGATGTGCATATATTTTACAGAGCAGTTTGTTTTATCTATTTATTTTTAAAAGGGTTTCCTGTAGACGCATTAGTATTCGGTGGCGTTAAGTTTCTGACACCCACTAACAGGCCCTCCAAACGGCCGGGCACCAACTGCAGAAAAAATAAGTTGTTAGCCTCATTCAGTTGAATTAGTACCATTTGCCTCACTAGTAATTGGCGAAGCGACGAGGCTTGAAGGACCAACAATGGTGGGGCTCTCAGGAATACCAATGGTAGTACTATTTACAGCAGGGGCACTAGTATTCCCAGTAGGGGCACTAATATTCCCAGCAGGATCGATCTGTGCTAACGCAATATTAATACAATAAGCTATTGTTGCAATGCCAAAACTGATCATTGTAGACTTTAAAATGATGCCCATCATTGTTTAAGTCTTACAGAGTATGTAAGAATACAGCTAATATGTCTTGCTAAAGTAACGCTCGTCGATTTAAATAATCTATCGGTATGCTTGAATGCCAGCAGAGAAGAACGAACTAGAGCTAAGCATATAGCAGTATTTTAAAGATGATAGAAAGGAACAGTAAAACAAGCAACATCGACCTCCGTCATTTGATCTTGTGCACACGCAGCTATTGCACTAGCTAGAACAGGATAAGTGATGCCTATTAGATTAGAGTCGGCAGCAGTTGCTAACTGTGGTAACTATTTTGATTATGAAATGGTTTGACTTGTATCTTTATAATCTTCTAAACTGACATCCTCGTCAACATCAGACATCACAGCAAAAAAAACCTGATTAGGTAAGAATGAATCATAATAGCCTAATGCAACTACGTCTAAGTCTATTCCATATTCTCCAAGCGCAGCATTTTCATCAATTGGCAACTTTAAGGATGCCTTTCCATCATTATCGGAAAGCAACGTAAACTGTCTTATTGGTGCTCCACCGGGAAAATAGATGGTTATAGTTACAGTAGCCCCAGATACAGGATCGCCACTTCCGACGTCATTTACCTTTACACGTATGTTTTGATCGTTTCCTCTCTCAACTAATACATCGAATTTTACTTTAAGTTCTGTCGTTCTTTGAATTTCTGTTTGAGCAAACGCATAGTATCCTTCAGAGCTGGTGAATATGACCGCCGCCAGAATAGATACTGAAACTAGAGAAAAAATCAGCATAACGGAAGAAACAGGTTTTGGTCTCGCAGTATTTAAAAAATGAGACAATTTCGCTCTACTTTATCTTGTATTGATCCGTATTCATATATGCATTATACTAGATTTATACCCAATATTATTTAGGACGATTTGTCTCTTCGTTATAATAGTCTAAAAATCTGCGGATTTAGTATTACCATTTGTTATTGGTGAAAGATGTCTGGAAAGCTCACACAAAGAATCTGGCATGCGGGCGAGACGAGACTAAAATTATCGTCTGGGTTCTGGACTGAGATATCTTTACTTAGGTAAGCTGCTTCTTAAACTAAAACCGATCAAACGTACTCCTGACATTAATCTGTAGAGTTCATATTGCTATGATTGCTACTTATTATGAGGAATTCATACAAAGGTTTGCTACTATATTATTAATGGTACCAGAGTTAACAATGATATTTTCACATCTAATATAATTCTGTATATCTCCAGAGTAACTGTTGTTGTCATTATTTTCAACATCATTGAGATTAGAGAAAAAGGTGTCCAGAAAAAAATGACAAGAGGACAGTTACACTCAGTTGCATTTTTATCAATTCTAATGGACTTAATTTTATTTTCTAATATACACATCTCCTTCTCCCAGCATAGCTATGCCGACTCACAGGAGGAAGCGATTAGAACGCTTGAAATTGACGTGAATCTAAACAATCCTGTAGTTGGACATGGAAAGGAACAGATTATACATTTTCAAGTGACTGATCAGAAAAGTGACAAACCGATTAGCGGAGCTATTACAAGTGCAACTGTCAGCTACGCCGACGGCAAAACAATAAAGCACCTTAGTGTACCTACTGACGCATCAGGGCGCTCTTCAATATCTTGGACTATAGAACGTGATGCTCCTAATGGTATCTATGAAATCGTGTATTCAGTGTTTCAAACAGGATATAAAACAGAGTCGTTTGCAGGCTCATTTAATTTGGTGGGACAGAATGCAGACTACAATTGTTCATCATCATCCTATCCATTTGAGACTGCACTCTCTGGCATTGGAACACCATTGGCATATGCTCAAGATACCAGTGAAACCAGCACAGCTCAAGATGTGAAACAAAAGAACTCCAGAAGTGGTGAATCAACCAACTTCAACTGTGGTGAAAACCTAATCAAAGCTGGTGTAGAAGAT
>JAATVT010000105.1 GCA_014523685.1 Nitrososphaerales archaeon TH5893 | reverse complement strand
CAGTAAAAATATTAGACTCGTCCAGAAATGTCGCAAAGCTAGTTAAGCGAATATTGACCACAAGAAGGATGCTAAAAAAAACCGGTACTGGAAGGCTGGAAATTCTCGTATCAGACAAAAAGCAAGAATTTGAGAGAACCATTCGCAACATGGGGTTCGCTCATCCGGTGAAAGAGGTTTTCCTGACCTTCCAGTAAACAGCTTTCCCGAATTCAATCGCGACCAATTTAAATAGAGTAGACTCTAAAGATTAGGCGCACCTAACGGTTTTTGAAATGATAAGAAGAGTGAGGGTTGGCATTGATGTCGGAGGCACATTTACAAAGGCCGTAGCTATTGACGTACTCGAAGGCGCAATACTCGGAAGCGCAGCCGTTCCAACGACTCATTCATCTATTCGGGGGGTTTCCTATGGTATATTGATGGCCCTATCTAAACTGATGAATGAATCTAAAATAATAAATTCTGAAATTGAATTGATCTCTCATAGTACGACTCAAGCAGTGAATGCGTTGCTAGAAGGGGATACCGCGAAAGTTGGAATCATTGGGATGGGTGTAGGATTGGAAAAAAAGAGTGTAATTAAGCGAACAAATATCGGAAATATCCCGTTGGCTCCGAACAAATACCTTAAAACTTGTTACCAATTCTTGGATACTTCAAAATACCTTAACGCTGATGATGTAAGGGATGCCATGACCCAGCTCCGGAGAGAAGGTGCCGAGGTTCTTACTGTAAGCGAAGCCTATGGTGTAGATGACCCTAGCAATGAGCTTTTTGTCACTGAGAGATCAGAGTTACCAAGCACAGCGGGTCATGAGTTATCTGGTATTTATGGTCTGGAAGTAAGAACACTGACAGCTGCTATTAATGCAGGAATTCTGCCTAAAGCTATTAATACGATTGGGTTTGTAGAATCGGCCGTTAGAAGTAAAAAAATTACCTCGCCCATAATGATCATGAAAGGTGATGGCGGTATAATAGACGTCGCTACGTTTGGAAAGAAACCTATTTTTACCGTTCTTTCAGGGCCCGCGGCAAGTGTGGCAGGGGCTCTTCTACATTTGCGAGTCTTGAACGGGATTTTTGTAGAAGTAGGAGGTACGTCTACGAACATTTGTGTTATAAAAGATGGAAAACCAGAAATGCGCTATGTAACTATAATGCAACATCCAACCTGTATCCGTTCTCTGGACGTTCGTGTTGCTGGTGTCGCAGGAGGATCCCTTATAAGATGGTCTGGTAGGAAAATAACAGATATCGGACCTAGATCTGCACACATATCAGGTCTTCGTTATTCATGCTTTGCTGATCCAGCCGATCTTGAGGGGGGACAAATAATTACTTTTGCACCCAAAGACGGAGATCCAATGGACTACGTGGCAATAGAGGTGAGCGGAGGAAGAAGGTTTGCAATTACAAATACTTGTGCTGCAAATGCTTTAGGTGTAGTATCTATTTCAGACTATGCTCATGGAAACACTGAAGCAGCGCGCTTGGCCATGTCCATTCTGGGTAAGAGGATTGGTCGTTCGGCAGAAGAGACAGCAAGAATAATACTGAATAGATCCTCAAAGAAAATTCAAGATTTAATCGAACCTATGATCAAAGAATACGGATTAAAGAGAGATAATGTTGTTATAATAGGTGGAGGCGGGGGAGCTGCAGTTCTTGTGCCATATCTTTCTGAAAAACTCAGTTTGCAATACAAAATTCCCGACTATGCTGAGATAATATCTTGTATTGGTGTTGCCGCCGCACTTGTTCACGAAGAAAGAGAAAGGACCATTGCCAAACCCTCAGCTGATGATGTTTCCTCTTTAATGCGTTTGGTAGAGGAAGCTGCTGTTATGCGTGGGGCAACTCCTGAATCACTCAGTCTACAGTCTAGTTATATTCCCGAACGCTCGGTATTGAGGGCGACAGCTTCTGGAAATATTAGTTTAGACATAGGCTCTTCCAAGAGCAAGGAAATAAACGAAGAGGAAGCAAGGACCATGGCATGTGAACAGTTCGGGATGTCGCAAGGTGTGAACCGCATATTAGACATACAAAACTATCATGTGTTTGTGTGTGAAATTGATGAGAAAAAGCTGTTTTTGCGATCAAGGAAACGGGCGGTCCTTGTTTTTGACAGGTACGGTAGAATAAGGTTGTCTGCGAATAATGCAACTATATTAAATGGGACTCCGGAGGAGGTTCTAGAAAGGTTGCATTATCTACTTATTCATTCTGAAAAGCGAGTGGGAAAGTCTAGTGGACTCGCCCCCCAAATTCACATCCTAGATGGTTCAAAGATTGTAGATTTCTCCAGTCTGACGGCGAGGGAGCACGTATTGCAAGCAATCAAAGATGAGCTAAGCTCAACAACAACTGAACAAGTAGCAGCTGTAATTCACGTTACCTAGCGTAAGTTAAATGTTCAAGAATCGTGTTGCAGGCAAATCATCTAAAAAAAGACCCCCGCGAGAGATTTATCTCATTATGATTTTCGTCCCAAATACTGTAACGGTTTCAGAAAGTTGATGTCATTGAATACTTTAGACTGAGTTAAAGCGATGGTGGCTGATTGTGAAAGTGTAGTAATCATTAAGGTTTTTAAGAATGGCATTAAACAATGCATTGATAAGAACATTATTTGAGAAACGTAGATTCATTAATTGTTGCCGGACCATCTTCACTTGAATTAGCTGGAAAAATTGCTTCACACCTCAGTTCAGAAATTATTACTGTGAATACCCAGATTTTCTCCGATGGCGAATTTAAAATCAAGATGCCAAATGTCAAAGGCAAGTATTGTGCAGTCGTACAGTCTCTGTACCCGCCAACTGACCGTCACCTCGTGCAAGCACTCATGATCATGAAGAAATGCAGAGATGATAATGCCGATTTTATATGTAATCTTTCGCCTTACATGGCCTATGCTCGGCAAGATCGAGCTTTTCTGGAAGACGAATTTCCCAGTATGTCACTTATAGCAAAATTGTTTGAATCGGTCGGCGCCAACCGTATGGTAACTCTGGATATACACAGTCTAATGGCCCTTTCTTACTTTAGTATTGAAGTGGAAAATATATCTTCGATCCCTCTTTTCGCAGATTACGTTAAAAGAAATATGCATCTCCACGAACCCCTTGCAGTTTCACCTGATTTAGGGGGAAAGGAAAGGATCGAAGAATTCTCGAATATTTTAGGAGTTGATTATTTAGTCTTAGAGAAGTCACGTGACAGGTATTCAGGGGAGGTATTTATCAACAGCAAGGAAATCCCGGACATTGTCGCTGGTAGGGATATTATTATTTTGGATGACATTATCAGCACTGGTAGCAGCATCGTTAAAGCGACTGAAATTCTAAGGAGGAAGAGTTCTGGTAAAATTTACGTAATGTGTTCTCATTCTTTAATCAATGAAAATAATATTCGAAATATTCTAGATGCTGGCGTCGAAGATATAATCGCTACAAATTCTATACCCAGTCGATTTGCGAAGATAGACATTAGTCCTGCTCTGGCATCTTGCATTCGCAAAGGAATTTGAGAATTCCCCTCAAAAATAATGAAGGAGATGACTTCCAAAGATTGCCTGATAACTATAAAACCTTATTGTAAACAATGACATGCTATAAAAATGGTAGATATGAGAATTGTTTTCCTGGGTACGTCAGCTGCTGTTCCCACATCTACTAGAGGATTATCTTGTACTGTAATAGTACGCGGCGGCGAGTTACTCATTTTTGATGCTGGCGAGGGAATACAACAGAATTTCATCAGATCGCGATTGGGTATAAATAAGAAGATAAAAATTTTCATAACACACATGCATGCTGATCATTGTCTAGGAGCATTGGGGCTATTGCAAACATTGTCTTTACTGGGGAGAGAGGCTCCTGTCGATATCTATGGCCCGCCAGACTTTGCCGAGTTTGTAAGAGCAAATGTGAAAATCTTAGCTTTCGGGTTGATTTACGAAGTTCGTATTACTTCCATCAAAGCCGAGGGAGTGGTTGTTCAAGAAAAAGACTACTTTATCAATTGTTGCAAAGCACGGCACATCATCCCAGCGTACGCGTTTTGTCTAAATGAATATGAAAGACCAGGTAAACTTGACATCAAAAAAATAGAGAAATTTGGTATCCCAGAGGGACATCTATATAAGAAACTTCAATCTGGTGAAGATGTAACCTATAAGGGTAGACGCGTTCTATCTGTTCGGGTTACTGGTCCAAGAAGACCGGGCCGAAAAGTGGGCATATCCGGGGACACTCGACCAACTGCCAGACTCAGGAACTTTTTTCGAGATTGTGACTTGCTAGTATTTGATTCAACGTACTCCCATGATGAGTTTCAAAAGGCCAAGGAGAGATTTCACTCTACGGCATCGGAGGCTGCAATCTTAGCAAACGGGGCCGGTGTCAAAAAATTGCTATTAACTCACTTTAGCGCCAGGTATAAAGATACTAATCAACTTGTACGCGAGGCAGGTACAATTCACAATAATGTTGAAGCTGCTGAAGATCTGAAGGTTATTGACATACCCTACACGAAAAGTTAATTGTCAAATATATATGGTCCTTTTATGTGGCAAGATTTACTAATAGAGAATTCAATAGGTCAAAGCGTTGCATAACGATTTCAAGACCCAATAACAGATGCCCTATCAAAGCTCGAATTAAGGTCCAATTGTATAATACTGGGGATCAAACTATTCGTTTCCACTCTAGAGCCTGGTTTTAGTTATCTGATAATTATGTTATTTGTCATGGCAACTACATCGCTTAGTTTACCATAGAGGTTCAAAAAGTAAAGACCTTTATCGGTTGTTCTAAACACCCTTCCTTCACCATGATAATAAATCAGACCATTTTCCTGTAATAGTGATAGATATTCTTTAAGATGCTGATATGAAAGGTATGCCTTGTAGAGAATCTTTTTTTGCGTTACTCCGTCCTTACGGGTGGCGATATCTAGAATAAGGGAAATTATTTCAAGTCTGCTTCTATGCTTCATACCAATATAGTGCAATGCACCGTGAATAAATGAATCATCAATAAAAATTATGGTAACATATAATGATCGTTTGATCGATTCCTCATATCAAATAGTTTTTATAGGTTATCTTTTAACTACCATATTCCTCGTTCGAAAATTAGGCGTTACTGGATCCTGGTAAATAGCAGAAGATGATTTGCATAAGACTAGCTAAACTAAAAGAACATGTGGCTATCTAAAAATAATCGAAAAAGTCGAGAGAGAAGATCAGGATTCCGAATATTGAAATGCTGTTACAGCATGTATGGACATTAGTTGTTATTATTTTGATTTCCACTTCGAATCATTTGTAAATCCTAATAATAATTCACTATCCAAAATACGAAGATACTACGTTAGTCCCAATGGTTAATGGCCAATGCCTATCATTCTTGAACCTGGTGTTGGTACGTCTTCAACCAACATCTTAAAATATTATTGAATATAACTTGAGATAACGTCTCCCATGCAGTGATAACGGTTGAAAGACACCAAACATAATATTGCAATTTTTGATACCTTTAAGACAAGGAAGGATAAGTATACTGGAGAGGCTAAGAGACAGCGAGGCATCATAGCTCATCTAGCTATTGAGCAGAGTCCTGAATTTCGAACTAGAACCTCCATTGCACACGTCATAGCCAAGAAACATGGTATCTTGTGGCAAAATATTTACTCCGGTATTTTCAGAGACTTAGATGAAGCCTTGATTCCCTCAGGCGTAATTAAGGAGGGAGGAAGGCTTCCGCTCCGGAGAGGTCCTCGTGCACTCCAGCTTGAGGGAGTTCCCTTTTATGAACTCACAGAATCAGGCTTGTTAGTCGCCTCTTCGATCGAAGAATTAGGTGATGACAGGGTCAATATATTGGAGAAATATTTGGGATCGTTGCCAGCAAAAGACACCACAGAAACCTCAATTATAGCTGGCCTGTTGCTGCTGATAAAGAAAGCACCAGGCTTTGCCTTTAAAATAGTAAACGAATATATCTATGCTTACAGCAGCGGACTGATTGACAATATTGCGCCGCTAGATATTGAGAAACTAAGGGGTGTTATTTCAAAACAGGCTTCAATTGAAAAGGAACTTATTGAAGCATTTATTAGAATGGAAAATAGTCAAAAAGAAGTAGTAGAGAGGTTTTTCTGTGAAATTGGTTAGCATTTTTGCTTCTACGCTGACTAAATGTGATTTAGCTATTTATAATTAATTTCAAGTATTTATGTCAACTTCTTGGTATACCCCGTGGTAACAGATTTCTTTGGGAAAAAGATGGTAGGGAAAGATTTGTTTTCACCTTGGAACAGCGACTTTAAATGGAACGAAATCATTTGTCATAAAAACACATGTGGAACCTACTGGGCACAATATCAAGTTGTTTTCAGCCGCTTGTTTGCAAACAGAACTATCTTCGCAATCCTCATCTTGGTCTATAGTTTGTTTTATTTTACCTAACGATTGATCAGGATGATCATTGTCATCCTCCGCGAATGTTATTCTTGTCGACAATAAAAAGGAAGTGCATATCAATAAAAGTATAAGCTTAGCCGCTAAAACAATTGAAACCACCTTCATAGTTAAAATGGAAGACATATAGTATATCAGGAATTCTTTAGAGTCATTATTAACAAAAATTGATTACATTTCGGACGCTAAATCTTAGGTCACATTATTATGTTTTCATATCATCAAGAATTAGGTATAATAAAGATACTGTTCATTGATTAATTGGTTTCATTCAATTAATCCTTTAACTGTGGCCATTCATAGAACCTAATATCATAAAATTAATGCATATACTTTGTTACTCATTGGCACAGCTTCTAACAGTATCATATTGAATGGTCTACCCCCATTCAACATTTAACGTACGAATTATTTTAACCACTATTTTTGATGCTAAGAGTTGGTGTTACGTTTCGTCCAGTACAATGGGCTGTTGGCCGCGACGCAAGTTACAGCTATGGTAAATATATATTTGTACAGTAGGGGTTCAACATGTTTCATGACATATTTTAAAAATGGGTAAGTCCCACCTGTTTCCATAATTTCTAAGTTTGGTAGTCTAAAAATCTTACCCATTCGGGAAACCAAAGTTCGTGTTCGGAAAGTCCTATGCCTCTTGCCAGAATTTTTGGAGAATTATAGTGGACAGCATCTGCCCCAATCTCCTTTGCAACTTTCTTGTTGAGATCATCTATATTCGTGACGTCGCCTACAAACTTGTTTGCAATTAAATCCCTATTTTGTGTATACAGTCCTACCTGTCTACCATCAATGGTAACAACGTAGCTGACAATTACTTCAATGCGTCTAGCTCCCGCGCGTCGTAAGTAATGGATGGTTTCTCTTGCAGTACCACCGGTCTGAATTGTACCTTGTATTGTTGCCACATTTTTTTCCTTGACTAGCCCCTCTATGACAAATTTCAGGGAATTACCCGTAGTAAGTAGTTTATTCTTGCTAACTTGCTCTGAAAAATCAATCATGTGATCAGAGTCATCATATCTGTCCTTGATGATACCTTCTGAAAGCTCAATATTCGTATATCGCTTTTGGAGTTCAATATTGAAGCCCAAACCCATAGGACGAGTGTAATCCGGCTCGGCAAAAGCTGATTCAATATCCAAATCTTTAGCTAAGAAATTTGCCTGCTCTTTGCCTATATTCTTTCTAATAGAATATAAACTTCTGCCGAAAAGTGTGGATGCAACATGGCTTTCTCTTATAAATTCAAATGGATCAATCATCGTTGTGCTATTTGGTAGTTCCGTGACAAAATCTAAACCTGAATCTCGATTCAATTTTAGTAACTGCCCAGGCTTTACGTCCCGGAAGTCTATATCTACAAAAGAAGTGCGTAAGGAATTTTCCGATGCTATCATGTTCAATGATCCTTCCTTGCTTGTGGCAGCTACAAGTGGCTTAAAACCAGTGCTATTTCGATATGCAAAAATTTCATTGTCTATCTTTGTTATCAAATTACCTCGTAAATGTCGGTCAAGGAATTGGATGGCACGTTCAGGATAGTTCTTATTTATCAAAAGTTTCGTGAAGATGTAGCATATTTTATACAGAGAATCAGAATCTCTCGCCTGACCGATTTCCGGATGCAAATATAATTTCTCAGTGTCGACAAAAAAACCATCAAGTGCAACATGAATAACGTCGAAACTATGGAACTGAGGGGACCTTTTAGACAAGTATCCTATTGCATTATTGCCACGTAATTTCTCCTTATTGGCAATTCTCACTAGGATTTCGTCAGTTGGTAACGACCCTTCTTTTGCCAAAGCATTATTACCTACAATCATCTTCCAATAGGCTTTCCCCCTGTGTTGAAGCAAACGCATCGAATGTGCAAGAAGTCCGATTATGGAGTGGTTATCCTCAGTGGATTGCATACAATTAAGGGCAACGATTCCGGCCAATCCTGATGACCTGCTGCGTCTATGTTGCTATCAAATAAAAATCTTGAATAGTAGACGTTCTTCTAAATCTAAGATTACTTTTTCACTATCGATTTCATAGTTAACGTCTAGATACCAAGCATTTTGCAATCAACGACAATAATGAAGTCAGATCCTCAACAATTTAAACTGGGTCTATACACGATATATTGATGCTTCTTGGCTTGATTGGTAAGGCCAATGTCGGCAAGTCGACATTCTTCAATGCTGCCACCGACCTTGACGTCCGTAGCGGCAATTACCCCTTTACGACTTTAGCGCCGAATGTTGGAATCACTTATGCTAGAATCGGATGTGTGTGCAGGGAGTTTGGAATTCAAGATAACCCCAAAAGTTCCTTATGCATTGACGGGACGAGATATATCCCAGTCAAGTTACTGGATATTGCTGGTCTTATTCCAGGCGCTTCCAAGGGAAAAGGTCTCGGCAATAGGTTTTTGGATGACGCGAGGCAGGCTGACGCACTGATTCATGTTGTAGATGCAGCAGGATCCACTGACGCCGAAGGAAGACCTATAGTCCCCGGAACAGGCGATCCCATATATGATATCCAGTTTGTTGAAGAGGAACTCGACCAATGGCTTGCATCCATCTTACAAAGGGACTGGACTAGTATGGTCCGAGAAATGAGTAACCAAAGCACAAAACTAGAGCACGTTATTGCCACACGACTATCAGGGCTTTCCATCAAGGAATCAGAGATTGCTAGCACTATTGCGGAATTGGGCCTTTCACAGACAAGAGCAACTAATTGGTCGGATAATGATATACTCAGATTCTGTATGAAACTCAGAGAAAAGTCAAAACCCATCGTGATTGCTGCAAACAAAGCTGATTTACATTCAGCACAGCACAATATTCACAAGGTTAAAAATGTAAGGGAGAATGTTGTTCCATGCTCATCTGAACTTGAATTGTTACTCAGGCATGCGACAAAGAAGAAAAAAATTGAATACTTGCCAGGAGACAGTCATTTCAGGATTAAGGAGGCTGCATTATTAAATGAACAGCAAAAGAAAGCTCTCGATAAGACTAGTAGCTTTCTTTCAAAATATGGATCTACGGGCATTCAAGAAATTATTAATTTGACAGTATTTAATTTATTGAAACTCATTGTAGTTTATCCTGTCGAAGATGAATTGAAACTCACGGACAAGAGGGGAAATGTTCTACCTGATGCCCATTTGCTGCCTGCTAAGTCTACCCCTAGAGATTTGGCAGAGAAGATTCATACGGACTTAGGTAAAGGTTTCTTATACGCCATTGATGTTCGCAGTAAAATGAGACTAGGAGCAGATTACAAGCTCCAAAACAATGATGTGATCAAAATTGTTTCAGCCGCAAGTAGCGGGAGGTAAAAATCTTAACAAATGCTATGTCTTGGTATAGAGAGTACTGCTCACACCTTTGCCGCGTCGATTATAAAATATACCTTTACTGAAAGTTCTCTAAAAAACATTAATCTAAGGAATTTGAGAAATTCCTATGCAAGGATTCTGTCCGATAGTCGTGACGTGTATTTCCCCCCAAAGGGTTCAGGAATCCATCCGAGAATTGCTTCAAGACACCATGCGGAAGTATCTGCGGATATTCTGAAACAGTGCATCAAGGAGGCCGGACTTAGTATTCGGGATATAGATATTATTGCTTATTCCGCTGGTCCAGGTTTAGGCCCGTGCTTGAGAGTAGGAGCCGTTATTTCAAGAATGCTGGCTTCTTTTTATAAAAAGCCCATAGTACCTGTTAACCATGCATTAGGGCATGTCGAGCTTGGCATGATGCTTACCTGCGCAGACGATCCCCTTGTATTGCTCGTTTCTGGAGGTCACACTATGATTCTCGCTTTTTCACAGAAAAGATGGAGGGTATTTGGTGAAACACTTGACATTACTATTGGAAACCTTCTGGATCAATTCGGACGAGCGAATGGTTTTTCATCGCCTTGTGGGGATCAAATAGAAAGACTTTCGAGTAGGTCATCGGGAACTTACATCCGTCTCCCATATACGGTAAAGGGAAATGATGTTTCCTTTTCCGGGCTACTTAGTGCGGCCAAGAGGCTTGCGGAGAAGCGAATGAGAGAGGGGATGCACTTTGCTGAAGTGTGCTACTCCCTGCAAGAGACGGCCTTTGCTATGATGACGGAAACAATAGAACGAGCGATCTCATTTACCGGCAAGAAAGAAGTATTGGTAGTGGGAGGAGTAGCAGCTAACAAAAGGCTAAGAGAAATGCTCGAGAATGCATGCGAAAGACATTCATCAAAACTCTTCATCTCACCTAATAAATTTGCAGGAGATAATGGTTGTCAAATCGCATGGGTCGGGATCATCGACTTCCTATTTAGAGAAAAGGAAATTAAAATAGAGAAATCGTTTGTACACCAGTCATGGAGGGTAGACACTATAGACGTGAACTGGCGAGCGACCTAGGATGTGTCTGGATGATTTATATTCTCAATTTGTTTCTTTATTAGTTTCGCCCATCTGCCAGGATTGAGCACTCCAAATTTATAGACGTGTTCTGCAACATAAATTGCCACTTTTGCTATAATAAATCCTTGGGATTCGACCTTCGAGATCTTGTTCAAATCTATATCCAGGAGTAACTCCCCTTCTTCCTTCCAAAATGTTGCCACCTTGCCTTCCGTCTTCTCGAAGAGTAACCTTTGGGTGGTCAATGTCAGAATACCATTTTTGAGACGGTCTTCTGCGCAGTCTTCCTGGAGAATTACTTTCTCTCCTAATCTGAGAATTTCTGCGCGCACGTTTTTATTCTGTCAGAATCTCAAATATAACATTATTGCAGACTTCATTCCACGTTTTGAGTAAAGGTGCTGAAGCTGATATATATCGTACCAGATGGTTCGGAAATAATGCAGTATCTAAAGTTCGCGTTAAGAAGCCATATCGTCAAAAATTACTCGACTATGAAATTCGAAAGAACCGAACCCTTCGCGAAGCAACAATGCTATCTATTGCGAAGGAAATAGGAGTTAGGACACCTTTCGTTTATTTTGTCGATCCCATTTCAGCAGAGATAGTAATGGAATTCATAGAAGGCAAAAACTTAAAAGAAGACATGAACGAGAGCCTCGCCTTAGAAATGGGTAGATGCACGGGTCTGTTACATACGAATAATATTATCCATAATGATTTGACCACGTCTAATTTTATTAAAGCTGCAAATAATCAGCTTGTACTGCTTGATTTTGGATTATCCTTTTTATCAGGAAGACTAGAGGACAAGGCGGTAGATATACGATTAGTTAAAGAGGTCTTTTTCAGTTCGTACGTGTCCATATGTGACCTAGCATTTCCAAAGTTTCTATTAGGTTACTCATCGGTCATAGGTCAAAAAACCATGAGGGCCACCCTAAAGAAAGTCCTCGAGATTGAACTCAGAGGCAGATATTCGAGGATCGCATAGTGCGAGCAACATTTATTCTGCATGAGATGAAGATTAAGTTTGCCAACTAGACAGACGATATTTCAGGAGTTGCCATCTTGATGATAAGTTGGAGACGCAACACTAATTTACGTACAAAATATTATTAAGATTGTCTATCGGTCTGTCCTTCCCAATATCAGAATCACACCTTTAAGAATATTCTAGATCGATCATTTAATTTACAGACTCAATCACAGTTATCTGTGAAATCCATAATATTTGCTAGTTCCAACAAGGACAAATATCGTGAAGTCAAATCGCTCCTTTCTGTCTTCGACACCAACGTACAATTTGTAGAAAAGAACTTGATTGAGCTCCAAGCAGATTCAATGGAAGTCATTGCGTTGAACAAATCACATCATGCATTCTTGGAAATCTCAGAACCCCTAATTGTTGAAGATGATGGCCTATTTATAGAAGAACTAAATGGATTTCCTGGACAATATTCTTCCTTTGTTTTCAAAACTATAGGGAATATGGGAATTATAAAACTGCTGAGTAACACAAACTATAGATGCGCACAATTCAGGTCAGTATTTGCCTTTAACGACGGTAAAAATTCACTTACGTTTAGCGGGGAGACAAGAGGCACCATCGCAAGGAAGGTGACTAAGGGGGGATGGGGATACGATCCTATATTCATCCCAGAAAACTCAGAAATGACCTATGGAATATTAGATATTAAAGGAAGAAAAGAGTCTTGGTCCCATCGGGCCACAGCATTAAGAAAATTTGGTGAATGGTTTAGACATAATTCTT
>JAATVT010000104.1 GCA_014523685.1 Nitrososphaerales archaeon TH5893 | reverse complement strand
AATAGGGTCCTGAAAAACATGCCCCCTATAATCTATGGCGATGGCAATCAAACTAGAGATTATATGTTTATTGCAGATGCAGTTGACGCTTACGACAAAGTATTGAACGCAAAAAACAACCCTGGTAGAAGTGGTTTAAATTTTGGTTCCGGGACGGAAATATCAGTGAATAAGCTTGCAGAATTAGTGATCAAATACGGAACGCATAACAGAATCAAGGCTATTCACGTGGAGCCAAGACCAGTTGAAGTTCAGAGGCTTTTTGCCGATATATCAATGTCAAATAAGTTATTAGGATTTAGACCTAGAATTGAATTTGAAAAGGGACTTTCCATGCTACTAGATTGGTATAGTAATTACAAGTCTGAACTGTGGACCTATTGAAACAATAACAAATAATATGAAGATCACTAAAGTCCTGGTTACAGGAACCGATGGATTCATAGGAACACATTTATCCAAACTACTGACAGAAAATGGCTTCAATACTGTTGATAATTATTCAAGAGGCTACCATAAATCATTGGACGTGACTAATCTTGGGCAGCTGGCCTCTACCTGCGAAGACGTTGATGCAGTAATACACCTTGCCGGAAAGACATCGATCAAAAGTTCGCTGAGAGACCCATATAGAACTTATTACATAAATTATGTAGGGGCCTTGAATTTACTCGAAGCTTCTAGGTTGAGAGGCGTCAAGAGACTAATTAATGTGAGCACATATGTTTATGGTCAGCCACGTCATATTCCGATTAATGAAAAACACCGAATTAATCCTCATACGCCATACAATAAAAGCAAACTTCTGGCAGAGAAGCTATGCCAGTTTTATTCGAGTGATTTTGGTATTGATATTGTTACACTTCGTCCTTTTCAGATATACGGTCCTGGGGCCAGACCCGAATCTTTTGTTCCGTCGGTTATCCAACAAATTGCAGAAAGGGGAGAGGTTTTCTTAAATGGCAAAAATGTAAGGAGGGACTTTCTTTTTGTTTATGACTTTTCCATTTTAATAGTAGCCATATTAAACGATTTTCCAAACGGTTATAATGCATATAATGTAGGATCCGGAAAAAGTTACACACTTGAAAAAATAGCAAAAATCCTGGCTAAATTAATGAACAAAAAAATAAAGATTACTTACGACGAGGCTACTCCCAGTCTTAACGGAACTAACATCTTGGCAGATATAACAAAGGTGTCAGACGCATTTGACTGGAAACCCAAAGTGACCATTGAAGAAGGTCTGAAACATACCATAGAAGCTAATTTGTTTTAACTTTACCATGCTTCTGTTAGTCTACGTCCTTTTGTGGTCAGACGCGACTCGATAGAGCCAGGTATTATCACTAAATATGAGAATAACTAATCCCAGATGTTACAAATGATTAAGTTTGTCATTAGGGAACTGAAGGATTCTGACTTACGAAATGGTTTTTTCGAAACACTATCTAATCTGAGTCAGATTGGATCGATAGATCGAGACCAAGATCGTGCTGCAATAGTTCTAAAGAGTATCAAGGAAAATAACTTGTCTAGAATTTATGTAGCCGAGGGAGAAGATGGGCAGATCATAGGTTCAATCACTCTACTTTTGGAACAAAAATTCATTCATAACGGTGGCAAGGTTGGGCACATAGAAGATGTGGTATCCAGAAAAGAGTACAGTGGGAAAGGTGTGGGCTCTGCATTGGTTCAAAAATGCATTGATGTGGCTAGAAATGAGAAATGCTATAAAGTGATATTGGACTGTTCTCAAGAAAATATTCCGTTCTATGAAAAGTCCGGCTTTCGAAAGCACGAGGTTTCCATGAGGTACGATATTCGCTAAGGTTTGTGAACCTGAATTTTCGTTCATCATGTCACTAAAGAGAATAATTTATATACAGATTGTGCGATGTTCGTAGTGAGCTTACGGACAGAGATAGGATTACTATTTGTCAAAGGTTTGTTGTGAAATGTTCACAATAAACTGTTAACTTTGACAAAATGTGGTCGGTAGAGGATGGTTATTTGTGAATAGTGAGCTATGTCTATTTAAATACCTGTATTGCCAATAAAATTGGCCTAGAGAAATGCAAAATTCCAAGATTTTATGTTCTATATGTCAAAAAGATGAGATGATCACCGACCTTGAATCTGGTGAGATTATTTGCAGTAGGTGTGGTTTAGTTGTCTCTGATAAAACACAAGAAACTCGAGCAGAATGGCGAGCATTTAATCAGGAAGAATCTAACAACAGAACACGAACCGGAATCCCAACTTCACTAGCAAGGCATGACATGGGTCTTTCGACCGTAATAGGCAAGAGTGACAAGGATGCCAGCGGTCGCGGTTTGGATGCGGCCATGCGGGCTACGATGGAGAGGCTTAGGACCTGGGACTTTAGGACTCAGGCTCATACTCCTACCGATAGGAACCTCAGACACGCTTTTAGTCAGTTGGATATTTTGAAGGATAAATTAGGCTTACCAGAAGCTGCTACGGAGAAGACCGCATATATTTACAGGAAGGCCCAAGAGAGAGGGATGGTGCGTGGAAGAACTATTTCCGGAGTTTTGGCGGCTGCGGCGTACATTGCCTGTAGAGAAACTGGGATATCTAGAACCTTATCCGACATTGCAGGTGTCAGTAACATCAAACGTAAGGAGTTGGCGAGGACTTATAGATTGCTTGTATTCGAACTTGATCTTAAGATCCCCATGGTCGATCCCATGAAATGCATTGCGAAGGTCGCGAACAAGGCTAATCTAAGCGAAAGAACAAAACGTCAAGCAATTACCATTATGAACAAGATAACCAAAAGTGGTGTATCTGCCGGAAAGGACCCGATGGGTCTTGCTGCCTCAGTTCTTTATTTTTCATGTTTGAATACAGGTGAACCCATATCTCAGATGAACATTGCCGATGCATCAGGGGTAACAGAAGTAACGATCAGAAATAGATTCAAGGATCTCAAAAGTCAACTTATATGAATTAATAGCCTAATCTAATCCTTCTATCTTATTTTCTTATTATGCTTGATTTTAGACTGGGATCCCTGCCGTTCTCAAGGTTCATTGATTGGCAATCGTTAGAAAATGGTGGACAGGTTACTTCACTTCAATTCCTTTTACCTACGATCCTACGAGTATCTTGATAGTGTATAATAATTCCCCGTGCATATCATTATTCAAATATCAGCTGCTACCACCCATTATAAAACTTAAAGCATTCTCAGACAAATATACCTCAGGACTGTGGACTACAGGCTATACGTTACTCAAGTATTGGATTATAATCCATCCTCCATCTCAGGCGATGACATGGCATTTATGGTTAGGCTTATTAACAGCGGATCATCTCCAAAAATAAGTTCGTACTTTAGGTTTAGAAGTCAATCTGCGGCCTCAAAGTACGAACAATCTACTGCTCGTAGACTCCAAGAAATAATGTTAATTCAAAGTATTGAAGGGAAATTCTTATCTGGTTCAACCAACTACAGATTAACAGAGAAGGGAATTTTCTATGCTCTATCAAAATTGGAAGAATATCCTCCGGCCCTGTTGATAAGATATTCTGAATGTACCGTATTACAAACGCTGCTTTACCAGTTTTTTGGGGTTCAGACAATTAAAAGATGCACCGCAAGCCTGTATGCGGAAATTACCAGATATTTGAAAGCATGTTCTACTAGAACTATATCAAGTTTGGAACTAATTAAAAATTCTAGATCTGAAGACTATTTGAATGAACATATAAGAGAATTGGAATTAGACCTGATGTGGTTGGCGAAGATTCTTGTTTTGAAGTTTGCCATGATGTATAGTGAAGCAAATATCCTTCGTTCCACCTCTGGAATGACGAAAGACAATGCAAAAGTTGCACTATACGAGCTTGAAAATGATATGAAGAGTCTTCTCTCAAAAGATAGCAGATTTAAGGCGTTTTTGAATCTGACTTACGGAGAATTGGTCGAAGGCTACGAGGAGATTCGCAAAAGATCGGAAAATGGATAAAATATTATGCATACCAATTGGCAATATATTCTTGTGGATCTCGCTATCTAACAAAAACAGTCAACTTGCGTTTAAATGATGTATCTTATCGAAATTCCAGAAATCCTGGCGGGTTCCATAAGATAATGTTCTATATATTTTGGGATTATTAATTACCTAAGACCTTGCAAATGGCCGTCTTGTTCCAATTTATCGGCATGAGCAGAAATATAACGCCATATTATGTCTGCTTTATCTGACTGAAAGTCCCAAGGGGCAATAAGAACAAGGTCGTTATCTCTAATCCACATTTTTCTTTTGATTTTGCCCCTAATTCGACACGTTCTGATTCTTCCATCGGAACTTTTAACTATTATATTATCGCCTCCTACCAACTTAATTACCCGACCGAAGAGCTCTCCATCCTGTGGCATTACCAATTCCTTCAGATACGATTCATTGAGTACTTTTCTTTTGCCTAATTTTACAATCCCCTGTGTTTGAAACTAAATGATTAGACGGTAATAAAAGAATAAAAATGTATTGGCCAATACCCCAAACCATGAGTTGCCGAATCTTGTTAAGTAGTTCAACGAGATGAGTAGTCACTGTGCTATTTTCTTCAAGTCAGATCGGACATATCGGCAGATTTGTGACGTGATCATAGACACAAAAATGAAATAGCGAGTATACTATAATGGTTGTTTCGTCCGATAGTAGTGATGGCTCGACTCAAGATGGATTATTATGATGAGTGTGCGATGACATTAGTGCCTTTTTTTATCTTTATAATGATAGCCGAATTCAGTTGCCATTGTTTAGATCACTAAAGCATGCCCATTGTTTAGTCATGAATTTCCGAACCTCTCAGGGCTCCGTACTACTGGGAAAACAAGTCTAATGAAACTGTTGTAGGGGCAAATAATAAATCTAGTCCGAGTGCAGACGATATGATATGGGATTTTATTCTGAACATAGACCATGGGGGAAATTTGAAAAATTCCATGAGAATAAAATGTGTACTGTTAAGTTGATTTATGTTAATCCTTTATCTCGATTAAGTCTTCAGTATCATAAAAAAAGGTCTGAATTTTGGATGGTAGTTACTGGTATTGCTCACGTACAAGTTGACAACAGATTCTACGTGCTTAAGGAAGGGCGAACCATTGAAATTCCGAAGAATACAAGACACAGAATTGAAGCCAAAGAAACCAAATGCGTAATACTCGAAATATCTTACGGCACGTTCGATGAGGACGACATAGTTCGACTCGAAGATGACTACAAGAGAAAGACCACTTCGCCATCCACACACAAACATGAAAAAATTCGTATCCACTAAACCGAACACTCCTAATGACTGATATCATTAGGTCTATTCCAATGTGATAACTAGCATTGTCCGATAGCCTGACAATCTACAAAATGGGTTTGATTTATTCGAAATACAAATAAAGCCCTCTTAACGTTCTACCGTGTATGAGCGCAAGCAAAAAACCACATATGAATTTGGTGGTTACGGGTCACGTAGATAATGGTAAATCGACCATTGTGGGTCACTTAATGGTAGATTTGGGCGTAATTGATCAAAGAACTATTGACTCATTCGCAAAAGAATCCGAAGCTACCGGAAAGGGAGATACCTTCAAGTACGCTTGGGTCTTAGATAGTATAAAGGATGAAAGAGATAGAGGTATAACTATAGATCTTGCTTTTCAAAAGTTTGAGACTTCCAAGTACTTTTATACTTTAATTGATGCCCCGGGGCATCGAGACTTTATTAAAAACATGATAACTGGTGCCTCTGAGGCAGATGTAGCAATCCTTGTGGTCTCCGTCAAGCCGGGGGAGACCGAAGCGGCTACGGATCCAGGAGGTCAGGCCAGGGAACATGCGTTTCTTGCTCGGACTTTAGGAGTTGGACAAATAGTTGTTGCTCTAAATAAGATGGATGACGTTGGCTACGCTGAGGCGCGTTTCAAAGAAGTAAAAGAGAACGTAGAAAAGATGCTGAAACTTGTAGGTTATAATACTTCCAAAGTGAATTTCATACCTGTCTCTGGTTGGAAAGGAGACAACTTGGTCAAAAAATCAGAAAATATGCCCTGGTACAAAGGCCCTACCATGGCCGATGCTCTGGACACGTTTGAAGCTCCCGAAAAGCCTATTGGAAAACCACTACGAATTCCGATTCAAGACGTTTATTCGATTACTGGTGTGGGCACGGTCCCTGTAGGGAGAGTCGAGACGGGAATAATCAAAGCCAACGACAAGGTTATAGTAATGCCCGCTGGGGTTACTGGCGAAGTGAAATCAATTGAAACACACCATACACAGATGGATTCCGCAGAGGCCGGCGACAACATTGGTTTTAATTTAAGAGGTGTGGACAAAAAGGCTATAAAACGTGGAGATGTTATTGGACCGTCTAACAGTCCCCCTACCGTTGCAAAGGAGTTCGAGGCTCAAATAATCGTAATCCACCACCCTACTGCGATGGCCCCCGGCTATACTCCGGTTCTCCATGCTCATACAGCACAAGTTGCTGCTACGCTTAGCGAATTTATGGCCAAGATAGATCCCAAGACAGGGGCAACAGTGGAGGAAAAGCCAAAATTCCTGAAAACAGGTGATGCCGCGATTGTCAAGATAAAACCCGTTAGACCGCTAGCAATAGAGACCTTCAAGGAGTTCCCCGAGATAGGAAGATTCGCGTTAAGAGATATGGGTACAACTATAGCAGCGGGAGTAATAAAATCAATTACTGAGAAATTTGATCCATCAGCCAAAAAGTAATCGATGAGATGACTAACAATTATAACGAAACAGATCATGGGGAATAGAACTTGGCACAAGAAGCTCGAATAAAACTGACTTCAACGAACCTTACCACACTAGAAGGAGTATGCTCCGAAATTAAAGGCATAGGTGAAAAAAATGGGATAAAGCTGAAAGGACCTCATCCTCTACCAACTAAGAAAATGAAAATTGTTACTAGAAAGTCTCCATGCGGACAAGGTACGAATACTTGGGACAAATACGAAATGAGGGTGCATAGAAGGGTCATTGACTT
>JAATVT010000103.1 GCA_014523685.1 Nitrososphaerales archaeon TH5893 | reverse complement strand
TGCCATATTGGTCGGAGACTTCGACAAACTGTTGGAGGATTTAACATGGAACATCCAAAGAGGAGAGATCCAATTAGACTCTGCAGTAAGCAGCATACTCGTTAATTCCTTGAAATACATCTTTCAAATCGATCCTGTTATATTCATATTGGGTATTGCTGGAATTATATTTTCAGAAATAAAAAGAGATATCTTTATTTTATTATGGGCAATACCAATTATTGTCTTTCTATTTTTGATCAATTTTGTTTCATTCTTTCATCTTATTCCATTATTGCCACTGTTTTGTATTGCAGCTGCCAAAATGGTGATTGATCTATCTAACAGAATCAAAAACATAAAGGTTAGAAAAATACTCCCATTTACCATAATTTCTGCTATAGGAGTCTTTGGCCTAGTTAGCACTACTATGTTGATTACATCAAATGTGACTTCCTCCTACTTTAAAGTATACTCATTTCTTGTATCATATCTAGCAAATCAAATAGGACCTGACAATCCTGATGACCAAACTGATAAAGATGATGATGATAAGATAGCTATGATAGGCCGCCACTGGACTCAGAGTTTCTATTGGATTCCAAAATATGTTTTTGATGTAAACTTGGACTTTAAAAAAATAAACAAAGCTGATGATATAAAAGGTTCAATAAATGACAAGGAAAGGTCGCTTATTATTGTTGATAGATCTATGAGGGAATCATTTTCCCCAGGTAAAGAGATAACCAATAAAACAGAAACAAATACTCCGTCATACTTTTTAACACATATTGCAACTTTTAACAATGATAATCCTGATTATGCTTATATTTACCCTTACACAAGTATGAGTGAAAATCGAGACATACAATGGGTTCAGATTAGAGAAGTTAACTTTTCTACACGTAATTTGTCGTCACTTAATTGATCATATTGTTCATAATCTTATTATTCCCATGACTATGTTTATGTTATAGGAGTCTTCACCCCCTTCTTTATTATGGAGGTTCTCTAAGAAGGCTTTTCTTGTATTACGTCTAAATAGACTCTTATCGTCATTATAACTATCCCCAATATCTTTAACTATAGATCGTTCTTTATCTGCATTCCAAAAGATATCCTTCCATATTTTTTCAATAGACTTTCTAACAAAGAATTGCATTAACTCTTTGTCTTGACAGTACGTATCTATGAATTTGGATCTCTTATCTCCTAAGGTTTGTTTATATGGTTGTGGAATATCATCTAATACATCCCTATACTCTTCCTTTTCTTCATCTACTAATTGGCTTAATTCATCTGTTGACTTTTCCTTTACATCTTCATCATACTCTTTGCAGAAATTTTCATTTGATAAAATAATTCCCCTACTGAAGAAAGTGGACTGCATACACTAGTGTATTGCATGGCCACCGAACCCGAATCACTAAGGAGGCTCGGTTAGGACTTATGTTCAAAATAAATTATATTTTTTTCCTAGTATAGTCTTGTCTTTTTTGTGAACAATTCGGTTTGCTATTATACTACTAAGCTAAATAAAGAGAGAATGCAGTGCATGGCAATGAATTCGATCCAGTTAATAACACTTTATTACTTTTATTCACAATGCATATTTCTAAGGTTTTGATGGCAATAGTCATCATGCTATCTTCACCATTGTTATTCATGAATACACTGGTACATGGACAGACCGAACAAGAACAACAGCAACAAAAGCAACAACATCCTCCAGTGGCCAACGCGGGTCCAGATCAAGTAGTTAATGAAGGTGATCTTGTTACACTAAATGGTTCTGGTAGTTTTGATCTAGATGGAGAAATCGTAAATTATACATGGGGTATTGAAGATTCAGATGATGATGCACCACCAATTTCACTAGACCGAAGGGATGCAGCTGTTGCCACGTTTACTGCTCCAAATGTGATAGGAGATGTCAATGCTAATTCGTATTTGTTTGAGCTAACAGTTACTGACAATGAGGAGTTGACTGGGAGTAATGCATCCAAAGTAGTGGTCGTCAAAAATTGATTCAACACAGGGGTAATACGCACATAGTTCGTAAAATAGAGGTGGGGGTTTTGTTTTCTTAATTGTTATTCCAAAAAATTCTGGTACCATATGACGGTTCTAAATTCTCTGATAAAGCCTTGGAAAATGCTGTTGGACTAGCCAAGATGTCGGGGCCAAGAACACAAGTTGTATTATTGCATATCACTCCGCATATTCCAATTCCACTGACATTCGAACGGCCTGTATATTATGCCAAGACAGGTAAATCAATTCCTTTAACTCAGTATATTCAGGAGCTTTCTAAAGAGATGAAAGAAAATGTTTCAACGATGATGGAGGAGGTAGGAAAAAAATATACAGATAAAGAAATCAAGATAGAGAATGTATTACTGGATGGAAATCCACCTGAAAATAAAAGAACATTCACATCATTACTGGGATATGTTACATAGATTCATGCCGAACTACCATGATAAGATAGAATGGTTAAAGGTTTTCTGCCACGTTTTTTTGACAATGATTGCAAGTCAAACTAGGTAAAATAACTGTCTCTAAGTCTACATCCGAGTTATCTATAAGAATAACTGAAGGTTGCAGTGTCCTCATTAAACATTCGTACATAGATCATATGATCATTCATAACTTATCGATACTCTATAGAAATTAACAAAGGTTGACTTCTTGTCAACGGACTAATGAAATAAGGATTAAAAAATCTCCATTGTGAGTTTTCTGCTTCCTCCCTTTCTCTTCATACTTTTTAGGATGGCAGAAGTCCTGCCACTCCTGGACCAATTACGACGAGTCGGTCAAATATCAAAGCGGATAACTAAGGATCTAACTTATTATTACATACAATCTCATTGTCATATAGTGAAAATTATTAGTCCTATACATCATTTTTGGCATTGATCCAAGGTAGACCGGCCATCATGTTGGTTTTGGCTTTTGTGGTGTTGGTAACGGATTTCGAAGGCAACTAGAGGGATCGGTATAACGGCTCTCGTATAACCCCAGAAAGTTCTAACCCGAAACTTCAATGGACGGCCGATACTGCCAATATTGCAATGCATTGCACTGAATCCTCAATTGTTATATTTAACAACTAAATAAAGTGTGACTAGTAATACTATGACAGAAACTCTCAGAGATTTCATGAGGAAAAAATTGATAACTATAGAAGAATCAGCTTCTGTTCAAGAAGCCGCCAATAGAATGAAAGATAAGAACGTCAGCTCGTTAGTAGTGGTCGATGAAATTGGTAGACCACTGGGTTTGATTACTGAACGTGATTTAGTAAGAAAGGTCTGTACTCACGATGTCTTCACAAGTAAGCTAATCAACAAGGAGATAGTGTCCTCTCCTCTGATTTCTATAGATTCCAATTCTTCAGCGTCACAAGCAGTGGATATGATGCTGCAAAATAATGTAAGGCACCTCCTAGTTGTCGACAGTGAAACATCTGAGGGTTTAAACAAACCCATTGGCATAATTACTCCGCTTGACTTTATAAGATCTGAAGGCTACGCAGGTAGTGACGATAACGATAATGTTGAAAAGCTGTTAGAATATTTTATCTAGAAATCTGCTTTGTAAATAGTACTCATCGTCAATAAATGGTTCCCTTAGGAAGATAGTGTTGCCATATTGCTTCTGAATGCTAAAGCCAATCTGTCTTCTAGAAATTGTGCATTATATCATGCCGTTCACTTTGGTTGACTATACACTTCTTTTAACGCAATCTCTTTATGTAAAGATATATTTGATATAGGTTGAACTATGAATTTGGATAGTGATGTGAGTACTGATGCCAATATTAGCTGCTACTCATGTGGAGAGCCGTTGCAGAGCTTAGCTGCGGCTCGTATTGTGACCATTGCTGGCCAACAATATCATGAAAGATGCTCAATAGTTATCAGATGTAGTAGTTGTAGAAAGATTATTGGGTTCATGGGAAGAGGAGACATTACCTCTAATAGAACAATTAATTGCATCGATTGTGCTCAGCCAAGGCAAGCTAAATAAGGCCATGTAATATTGAATTCAAGCTAGCCTTAATTTTAAAACTAGACACCATTTAAGGTTGATTTTACGCCTGCAGATATCATATTGCTCATAGTCCACCATTTAATTAAGCTGAAATATTGTTACCCTGCGTTTAAACTAAGGATAACTAGCGTGTCTGATTTATTTTTTGAAAATCAGAAAAAGTATAACACTACATGTTATATTAATCATATCTTATTACTTTATTATTTTATTACTTTGTTGCTTTTACCTTACTTTATCTTATTATGATAGAGCCTTCTTTGTCAGTTAAATATGAGTTATGACGACCTTCCTCATATATATGAATTAAAGGAACTTGAATCTTATTACCTAATCGGCTGTGTATCTTTGATTGCAAGGGAATAGCACAAACGAGAACGGGAACAATAATAATAGCAAAAAGGATACTCCCCAAACTGTAAGACTCGGTTTACGACCAAATATCAACCAATTTCTTATTCTCGTTCTAGTCAATGCGTTCGTAGGTGCCATGGTTGGTCTTGAACAGACTGTGGTTCCACTAATTGGCAGAAACGAATTCGGTTTAGAGTCCAATGCATTGATTGTATCTTTCATCGCTAGTTTTGGTGCTGTAAAGGCTGTTTTGAATCTATTCGCTGGAAGCATGTCCGATAAATGGGGGAGAAAAAGTATGCTGGTATTAGGATGGTTGTTTGGTTTACCCGTTCCATTTATCCTGTTATTTGCTCCTGACTGGAACTGGATTATATTTGCCAACG
Source organism: Nitrososphaerales archaeon TH5893 (assembly GCA_014523685.1). Taxonomy (GTDB): domain Archaea; phylum Thermoproteota; class Nitrososphaeria; order Nitrososphaerales; family Nitrososphaeraceae; genus TH5893. The sequence continues at coordinate 2,834 of JAATVT010000103.1, read as the reverse complement.
TATTGCTTGGGATAAACCAAGGACTGGCTTGGTCAATGACTGTAAACATGAAAATTGATCTGGTAGGGAAGAAAAGAAGAGGACTTGCATTAGGGTTAAATGAATTTGCAGGATATGTCTCCGTTGCATTAGTAGGATTTGCCACAGGATATTTGGCAGCAACTTATGGTTTAAAGCCCTACCCATTCTACCTTGGAATTGGTTTTGCTCTTCTTGGTCTCTTGATCTCTTTTTTTGTAGTCAAGGACACAAGGAAGTTCACATTATTAGAGATAAAAGAGCAAGACGAAGGGAAAGATGGAATAAAGGAAAATGAGCAACATGCACTGGCAGAAACAGCGAGTTTACTACAAGTTTTCTCAATAACATCTTGGAAGAATCGTTCATTGTTGTCGGCTAGTCAAGCAGGCCTTGTGAATAATCTAGTATTTGGTGTCACATGGGGTTTGTTTACTATTTACTTTGCTTCAATGGATTTTAGTGTAAACGATATTGCGTTCCTGAAGGCGATACATCCAGGAGTTTGGGGTGTCTTGCAACTTGTGACAGGGACAATGAGTGACAGAGTAGGAAGGAAAATACTGATTTATCCTGGTATGATCATTCAGGGCATAGGAGTTTGGATAGTATTATTATCGGCCAATTCATTTATAGGTATCATTATTGGTATGTCGCTTCTTGGTATAGGAACAGCACTTGTTTATCCTACCTTACTTGCAGCAATTAGTGATATAGCACATCCGAAATGGCGGGCTACTTCGCTTGGGGTATATAGATTTTGGAGAGACTTGGGATTTGTATTTGGTGCCATAGGTATAGGATTCATTGCAGATTTATCAAGTAGTAGCATTGCGATTCAAATAGTAGCATGGATTGCCATAGCATCAGGTATCTTTGTTCTTTTAGTAATGAAAGAAACCAGAAGAGTATGATTATCTAACCTGAGATGTCGTCCAAAGTTCTAAAGGTTCATCTTATTTCGGATCTTATTTTACTATGACTAACCCTACATTCTTCCCATCCATACTAATATTATGAACCAATCTATTTACCATAATTATCAATGCGATTATGAAGAGCCCTTATTCTCATACTAAGCAGTTCAACACACATCTCAGCCCAATATTGTAAGGCCATAAATTGAATATCTGTGTGTCGTGAATGCGACGGTACGTCCATGCTCTTTACTATATCTCGCAGACTGATAAGTAACCTTTCAGTAGATATATCGGGATATTTGTCAAGACCGTACTTGTGCTTTACTTCCAGAGATTCAAATTCTACTAGGTTTGTGGGACGATGGTCATTGTTATTACTATTATCAGTCACTCTTGATATTTTAGTAGCAGTTAGGATTTTAATTGCATTAGGATTTTAATTGCAGTTGCATTTTGTATTTTAGTGAGTCAGCACTTTTATTTTGAATATTCAATTCGTAGTGTTCTAGTCGAGAAGCAGTTAAAGTGAGCCGAGATGTCTTGATGTTATTTGGTAATAGAATAAAAATATCTGAGCCAACTATGAGTACAGATGGTGTCAAATGGAAAGAAGGCAAATAGACGTATTTTTATCGGATTATGATGGAACACTTTGTCCAACAACTTCAGTAAGAGGCGACAGCGGTCAGAGCAAAATATCAAATGAATTAAAGGAACTACTATTTTGCATATCTAGACTTATACCCCTATGTATAATATCTAGTAAAGAATTCGCATTTCTCCACAAAAGAACAAGGTTTGCCAAGATCTTATCCTGTGTGTTAGGAATAGAGACAGTTTTTCATAGGTCTCATGATGATGATAATAAAATTAGTAATTTTGATTGTATTGACGTGCAACATCTAATTGTCAATCGCCAAACACTATATGATAATTCAAAGGTGTTATATAATTTAACAAAAATTCTTCAGAGTTACAAGGATGTAATGATAGAAGAAAAGTATACTTCTGATAAGGAAATTTTGATTGGTCTGACCATTGATTATAGACATTTAGACAATTGGCAGTTATTTAAGAAGAATAAAGAACCCAGCATCAGAGAAATGATTCAAAGATCTATTAATGCAAACCTAGCCACAAATTCGCCTTCTAAGTACAGACCATTCATACAGACATATTCTAGCCATCCATTTCTAGATATCTATGGCGTAGAATGTAACAAGGGCTTAGCATTTGATAATGTTCTTTCACAATTAAAGCAAGAAAAAAGAGGAGGAAATGTGATGTATTTGGGCGACTCAGAAAATGATAATCCTGCATTTAGAAAATCAGATATCCCAATTGGAATACGTTCTGATGCTAGACTAAACCCGATACTAGACTGTAAATATATGCTTGATTTTAACCGACTACCCATATTTCTAAGGGGCCTAATTGACAACCATTTGATGTTTTCTGATGAACTTATTACTATTAAATAATGTAAAAAGACGAATACATATTGTATAATTCTAACTTAAATTACATCAACCTCTTGCAAGGTTATTAGACCATTATCATTAACCATTCTCTTTATTTGAGGTAATAACGGTTCCAGTTTTGTTTTGAAAACCGTTGCATAATACATAACATTTCCGAATTTCCATATGGGTCATCTATATCATTGTGTTAATTTGTTCTATTAGTTTTTCATTTTCGATAGGTTTTTGAATAAGTTGTATTCCGCCCTCTTTGGAAAAATCCCTTCTACTAAGTTTATAATCCCGAAAATCACTCCAGGCAGTCAGAAAGCAAACTTTAACTTTATTATCTATCATCTTGATTTTTTCATATAAATCAAAGCCGTTCATTTTGGGCATCTTGATATCAAGAATTATGAGGTCATAAAAATTAGTT
>JAATVT010000102.1 GCA_014523685.1 Nitrososphaerales archaeon TH5893 | reverse complement strand
CAGTGCTGGACAGTATTGATGTAAACATTAAAGAAGATTGTATGAATCTACCAAATTCTACAGTGCTTTATTGTCCTTAACCTGACATAATTCTCAATTTTTATTTATATTATTTACTGGTCTTCTGCGGCTGCATACGTTCTCCGCATTCCTTACAAAATATTACTGGCATTGAATGAATAATCAGATTCTACTTTATGAATTTCGTTATCTCGCGTAAAACGTTTAGGAGTACCTTTAAATCCTTTCCCTACATTCAAATTTTGAATAATATTATGTCGGACGCTTCAAATCCTCCAACTGCCCCGAGTGGCCCAGAAGATGACGCAAGAATCATTAGAGATGGCCTAATGGAGGAACTGCGCAAAAGACAGTCTAACTTCGAGAGAAATGGAGGGGCGCAGCGTTGGGATTTTACTGAAGTATTGAGGGCTGGTGTTGGAGCCTTTGATAGGAAATACGTAAATGGCATCGTAGAAGCGTACCAAAAAGAGAGTGATTATTTTGATATAGATGCCAATGACAAAATAGGTCTCACGAGTCGTGGAAAAAGTTACTATAACGCTTTGAAACAATTACGGTCCATCTAATCATATCAAATCAATCCCAATTTCATAATTACCACTAGATGCTTCCCCTTCATTAAGTAACCGAAGTGCTGAATCGATTAATTCTTGGTTGTTACTTCCAAAAATGTCTTGGAGAATCTCCAAGGTTTTTTCAAAACTTTTGTTGCTCTTGTCAATCATCATCTATGCTGTATGTTTCCACTCCATAGTATGATCAGCAAATGCGGTCTACAAAGACAAACCCAACAAATGCAATGGCGACCCAGAGTTATTCCCAAGTATGGCCAAAGAAGATGAAGCTATAGATATAATATTAAGCACTTCCCAACATTCCGCCCCTTTCTTTCATTAGTACCCTAATGACTGAATGATTAATTAGTTAATCAGTTCACGATTTACAATGGTCAATGGGGCTTTTCCATGTGAAATTCTGACGATATTTGTTAGAATAACATTTGTTATCGCGTCGACTGATTCAGAAGTCCAGCCTGCAACATGAGGGGTAAGCAGAAAGTTATCAAGATGTAGTAATTTATCATTAGCGCCAGGAGGTTCTTCCCAAAACACATCAAAAGCAGCCCCTGCAATTTTTTTATTCGTTAGTACTCTAAATAATGCTACTTTATCAACTATTGGGGCACGGGCAACATTTATCAAAAAGGAAGAATTTTTCATTGAATTCAATTCGTTTTCTCCTATTAGCCCTGCGGTTTCTTCTGTAAGTGGTATGTGCAGTGAAACGTAGTCAGCCCGGACAAGCCATTTAGAGAGCATCTCGGGTCCTCCTATTTCGTTAACAAATAAAGTACTATCAATATCTGGTTTTTTTGAAAAAGGGTCCTTGGTAATGGCGATAATATGCATGCCAAATGATTTGGCTCTTTTTGCTACTTCTATGCCGGTAGCGCCTAAACCAATAATGAAGAGAGTTTTCGCTTGTAGTTCAGAACCCAAAATAGTCGCTTCCCTTTTTGTCATTAAACTGGTCATCGTTACGTTATCACTATCAATGACATTTTTTATATTCTTAGCCAAATAAAGCATAAAAAATATAGTATGTTCCGCTACTGAAACGGCATTTGCCAAGGGAACATTTGCTACATATATCGACTTAGATGTACAATAATCAACATCTACATTATCAACCCCTATTCCTGATTGATGTACCATTTTTAATTTTGGAGAGGCATCTATGATTGATTTATTGATTTTACTAAATCCGTTTACAAGTACATCTGCATCTGATAGCTGTGGTATTATAGGTTGATTGATGTTAACTTCCTCGCCGACCAGTCCTATTTCATTTAATTTAGATATCAAACCTTCTTTTAACTCAGATGCACGGGTCAAAATTTTTATTCTCATATTTGTAGTTTAAAGAAAACACAGATAAACCTATTCCACGAAAAAGGTGCTTATCAACTATAACATTAAGTTTCAATTCGATAAAGTAAGATCAAATCAGAATATCAGGTTAGGTAGTCAGTTTATTCTACAATCGCTTGGAGGGAAAGGAAGGAAGGAAGAAGAAATTACTAGGCACTTGAAGAACTGCTGATACTTATATTTATGTCTCAAATATTTAAATTCAAATGGAGAATGAAAGTTCTACAATAAGAATAATAGTTTCCATATTTTGCGCGCGCAGAATCCGAACTTCTACCATTGCCTATTTTCTACTTACAGTCAAATAAAACCTGTGTGTACGATGATCTGGTTTACTGTTTACTGTAATCCCATGTTGAATAATACTTTGGACTAATTTCTAGAACAACTGACTGACCTTTCTTAATTGCATCCATAAGTTCGCGAGAGATTGGATCCTCTAGGTTTCCTAAATATCGAAGATGTATCTTCTGGGCGATAAGAACGTTAAAGTTTACATCTCTATGTACCTCTACACTTCCCTTACCACGTACTCCTTTATATGGTGGACTCGGATCGTCGATGCAAAAGTAAATCGTATTATTCCTTGATAGATTTTCCATTTTCTTAGAATGTTTCCCTGTTTCAACATAGATCTTCCCCTTCGAATCATCGTAGTAGTACCATGCGGGGTGAATGTTTGCGTGACCATTCACATCCACTGTCCCAAGATGCACATTCAGAACCTTGGTCGTTAAGAAATCCTTTATGCCTTGTTCACTGAAGGGTGTTCCAAATCCTGGACTGCCATCTAAAATCTTTAACATAGAGAAGAAGACGTGTTTACATATTTAAGTTGTTTCAGGTCTGAAATTTGCGGGCACTAATAGTCAATAGACCTTAAAGTCAAAATCTCTGTATTATGAAGGAATTAGACCCTTAACGCTAATGTTAGCTTATCTTGGGTGCTCCGAGTCCCACACTTGCAGTATTTTAGTTTCCTGCTCTAGTGTCTCTTCATAACCGTCTCTTATTAGCTGTCTTATTGTAGCTCTTGAAAAATCAAAAGTTTTATTTGCTATTGTACGTGTGTCGTTCTTGCGTTCTATTCTAATTATCTGATTGACAGAAACCATATGTTCGATCAGATCCGCGTATTTGAAATGAAGAGCTATTCTATAATACCACATAATGGCAATAGTATGAAAAATTTGTTGCTATCTGAATACTCCAAACGATTCAATTATTCTCTGTGCAATCTGTAAATCATTCTCGTAATCATCTTCTTCTGCCACATAAGTAATAGTATATACTTTATCGTCTTTTAATGTCCATACTTGCATTGTCTTTAGTCCAATATTGGTAAATACTATTTCATGAGCAGGCAGATTTCCCAGAGTAGTTCCGTTTGATTCTAAAATCTGACCCTCAACAGAATTAGTTTGTATATTTGTATATTGTTCCAACGTCATATTCTGCAAGGGGAGAGCCTTAACTTGTATCCTGACATCCTTTGTTCCTGATGTGTCATCTAAAGGATAGAAATCAATATCTGCAGAGGCTCCTAGAAAAGATAGATCCAGCCTTCCCCAATCTGAAGGATATTGAACTCTTATTCCAAACTTAGGATTCTCATAAGTTGTAAAATCTGCTTGTGCTATAGCAATTTGTATACTTGTGACGGACCCTAGCAATAACAAAATAATCAGGGTCAGCAAACTAGCTAGAAGAACTTTTTCCAACTTTTTAGGATCGGAGTATAAGCGCTGTATGATTATCTTAATCTTTCTTATACAAGATATCTAAGTAATGAGAAGAACAAAGTTAGTTCCAAGAAGAACTAAAAAGAATCATGAGCAGACCTTGAACCCGAAAGTATTCGGATGATCAATATCTTGAAATAATGCCCGCGTCATATCAGAGAACTGATGTCGATGGTCTCTTTCCTTACAATACTTGTCTTATTCTGTATTATATGCCACCCCTTTCTATTAACAGCGCAGGGTAGTAGTAATAATCAATCATTAACCCGACCTAGTCTGGCCGAGGTTGGGACAAGATTTGAAGCTGTGGGGGCAATTTTTAGTCTATCATCTATGGATTGTCTTGGATGCGAATTTAGAGGGATAGTTGAGAAATTAAACGAATCTCAATACAGCATACGCGGAGAAGTGGTAGTAGATAGTATTTCGACAATTATACCGGTTTCAGTTCTAGGATCGTTAAATGTAAATGGGTCGTCAATAAATGGAACCCTTGGTGTCAGCGATAAACAGTATACAGTAGAAGGAACAAGCACTACTTACTCACCATCTTGTAGTTACTGCAAACAGACACTAGATATAAGAGGCCAGAGCGTGCAAGGCGATGATGTAATTAGTGCTAATATTCCCCTGAATAGTATTAAGTAGCCAGTTCAAATTTTATCGAAATTTAATGAAACAATTAAGATATAATCCTACTATTATTGTGGGAGGGAATAGCAGATGCAAATAAGTATGACAATTGCTTTTTAGTTCTTATGGTAGGTAACAACGCATTCCTGTGTCTGTTAAAAGACGAAATCACCATAATTCGGACTATTATAATCTTGCAGATGATGACAACTTCACTGGCTCCAAAGTTTCTGGATCTAGAATAAAAAGAGAAGGAAGAGAATCCCCGGAGGGCGTAATCGTATCTGATTAGAACATCAAAGTTGTGTTACAATTGCCTATTAATAATAGAAAAGAAAATATCAAAGTTGTTGCCTATAGTGACAAGTCTATCGCAATCTCTCATCTGAGTTCTGAAGGAAAACAACGTCGCTATACCTCAGTTATACCATATAGTATCAATATAGAAACTGCTAGATCGACCTATAGAAATGGCATATTGGAAATTACATTTAATAGAAAATAATTGCTCCATGAACCATTGATAATCAGCATTCCATTTTTCTATCTTCTTACCTTTCGAATCTTCAATCCTATTTTTTCAGAATAAATGATTTAAGCCAAGCCTTCCTTGTTATTGTTTTGTGAGCATAAACGACCAAGTTAAAGAAGAGGTGCAAAGACAAATCGACATTGCAATTGAGGAGATACCCTATGAGAAGAAGAGATGGAGTAAATCTACCGCAAAGTTAAGACTACAATACAAAAACATATCAGATTTTCTCCTTGGCTTTGAATATGGGCGTATTTTGGAGGATGGTATTTGGTATTACCGCAGCCTAATCAATAAAAGGCGAAGTGGAGCAGCCGGCGAGGAAGCAAAACGAGTAACTAAGGAAATAGACTCAACAATACTTGATCGACTTCCAGAAATTCGACGAGCAATATTAAAGACAGACTAGGGGAGATAGGCTGATAATCATATCATCGACTAAAGTTGATAGACAAGAGTAAACTAATCACTATATGCTAATCAGCGGAGGGATATTGGTCTTTATAAATCCAACATTCATTCGAAGAATGTCAATCCTGACTTATTTCGTCCACTTAATCCTTAACTCCAATTACACAAAACTTGTACTGTCCGTTATAGCTGTCCCGATAGGACTGAGCATAGCTCTCAGCTACGTCATGAGTCTTAAAAGCAAGTCTCAGGCCATCAGGTGTAGCCTTCTGCCCATATATGTCAAATACTTCCACAATATAGGATTTGGGTAACTTCCTTGCTTGTCTTAACGTGACAAATACCGTAATCAATAAAAAGAGTATGGCACAGCAAAATACTATTATATATTCAAAATTTTTTGCGGTAGTCAAAATATAAACCAGCATATTTTGGTCCACCCATTTAAAAATACTAGCAGAGGTCTTGATAAATATACTAACTAAAAGCTCGAATAGCATGTCCTTGGATACACAATAATATCTTTCATAATATATAATGGGTTTTTCTGCCTCTAACTGATTACAATTATTTATAAGGTTATTATCAATTTATAGTAAAATTCGCTTTGAATGAAACCGATGTATGTTACCAGTTCTTCAAACAACGTAGTTTGATGATTGTCCTAATATAAATCGGGGGCTTGTTTGAAAAATAAATTCATCAAGTCTGAATTCTCTTTTCTTCTTCATCTATACTTTAGTCTGTTTGTTAAAATAGTTTTTAGTGCATTCATCGGAACAGAAGTAAAGTACAAGCCCGGCGGCGCTCGAATAATATGCTCCTTCAAGGTATTCATTAAATTCTTTCTTGCAGATATTACAAAGTCTGAACATTATCTATTAAAGGATCTTATCTTCCTATAAATCTCTTTGACTATCTATTCATTAAAAAATACATACTTTATTTTATTCCGACCCAAAGAAGAATTTAATCATGCACACACAGCCCAGGGGAACTTAATTAAGTTTCTTACCTACCATTTACCTTATATAAGAAACACGATAAGTTAAACAGAATGGCAGTACTTAGAGTCTACAAAAGAAATTCGACATTCATGGACGTGGCCGACCTAGTTGAAGAAATTAGTAGTTTAGGATTAGTTGATGCACTTCAAAAGTATCATAATAAACCTCTTCAAAAGGAAGCCAAAAGCATAGTTGCTGGTCCTAGTTTCCTACAGTTTTTGAACAAATTATTTCAAATTCAAATAGCAACAGGGGACATCATACAATTTGAATCTAGAGACAATAGTAAATACTACATGCTTTCAGCAACTGGAACGTGGGATGAGATTATTAAGCTGAAATAAGCACATTTGTTGTCTATTTTGTCTTAAATGAAACGCAAGTATTTCATTATTTGTTGTTGCGATTATCAAATACACGCACTTTATAATAAATGCATTAATCAATCCTTTATTGTTTTATTCCTTTTATTCAGTGAAGTCTTTTGAAACTGGGAATATATGTCCATTCCAAAAGACCGAAAATTTCGGTAAAAGAAATAATAAAAGTCTTTCAATCGGTCAACATACCTTATTCAGAAAAAGATCCTGACATTGCCATCGTTATAGGAGGAGATGGAACATTTGGTTATTATGGCAGGATCCTACGTATCCCAATGCTGTTTGTTGGAATAAATGATCCTGACATATTAGGCAGTAAAGCAAAACTCGCAGGTATTTCTTATGATTATCTAGCAAGAGCCTTAATCTCAATCAAATCGGGTAGATGTTTTGTTGATAAAAGAAGAATGTTTTCTTTAAATTATGGAACAGAAAAATCAGTAGATATTCTCACCGATATTTATTTAGAGCGTGGTAACTTCTCTCATGGAATAAGATATGCTCTTTCGGTTTCCTCACCAGTTAGATCTAACCCGGAACGAGTACCAAAGAAATTTACAGAATATGCGATAGGGAATGGTGTAATTATTAGTACGTCATTTGGATCAGGTGGTTATTATTCTTATCCCCAAAGAATATTGCAAGGTAAGTTCAATGTCAACGACGCTGCCACACATAAGAGATTCAGCGATAACAGGATAGGTATTTGTCATATTATACCTACATTTCTACTGCGAGAAAAAAATGAAGGAAGGGGTAAAAAGAAGAACAATATCAGAATGATTAGTGAGCAGATTCAATATACTGTTCCAATTGAGTCAACTATCAAAATTAATCTTATAAGAAATGCAAATGTACGTCTGTATGGTACAACTGACGATTCTAAAGGAACTGCAGTTGGAATCGATAAAGAAATATCTATTAAAGCATCAAACCGTTTCGCTAAAATTATTCAGTTATACAAGTAGAAAATATGTCGAACAAAGAACAATTATAAATAATTTAGTCCGACAGTTAATACTGATTATTTGAAGCCTGCATCCTTTGGGCTAATTTATACATGTTATCATGACATTGACATTCACACATTTTCGTTATTTGTGAATCATTGATGGTTTCTATTGTGACACCTTCACATATCCCGTGTTCATTTTGAACACACTTTTCCGATTTATACACTATGTACTATATCTCTATTGACATTTAATGGTTACCAACTCTGGATAAGTCAGAACTCGGGGTACTGAATATCAACCCGGGTAGTTCAAGATATTTGGCTACGTTGATACAATACAGAGGGGTGATCATCATCATAAAAAAGGACTTGGAATATGGCATTTTCAAAAATTTTTGTCCGCCTAGATCTTATTGTCCAATTGTTAGGGGAAAAGCTAAAAGCTTTCTAGGCGCAGACTAACCAACATATGGACCATTCCGAGAACTCTTAAAAATATAATAATGATGAAATGCTACTTCTAAAAGAAGAAGGCAGACAACTTCTACAGAGTATCCTAGTAACTAGTTTAATCTCGAAAGAAACGTGTTGAACAGCTCTAATCCAAACTGAAGACATTGGTAGAGTTATGTGGGTAAATGCGTCAAGCATGAAAGTGAATACCTCGGAAGACCACTTATTTTGAAAAAGGGGATAGAAAGCTCAGAAAGGAGCAGCTACAACTCCATCAAATGGACTTGTGGCTTCCTCTCGGTCTTGTTTTATGTGTTTTTCTGCTAAATATACCCTCAGTCCTGATAAGACCGAAGATAATTTGACGATATCGTGTCCATCACATCTATGATCACGAAACTTCGTATTTGAGTATAGTGAATATCATTGTACAACTCTAATACTCATCTTCTTTGCAGGGTTACAGTATAGACTTCGTCAAACAACTCAGGTTATTTTAGCGTGGATAGCTTGAAACAGATTGCATAAAACTAAAAACTAACTTCTCATCAATAATGATATAATTTCAGTATAATGCCAAGCACGAAAGTGAGATCATACAAATCTTTTGAGAAGCTAGAGACATGTAATTCAAGGACATACTCGTTCAATTAGCGCAATGTCGCAAATTATGCCTAGGAAAATTTTTTGAATTGTTTTCTTCGTTTGTGAATACGGAGAATGGTATTCTCTGGTGTTTAATCCCATTTGTTACCAATGGTTATATAGTCATAGTGCGTATATAGTACATGGCAACTAGAAAAGACGCAAAAGAAGAACTAACAACAACACAACGAGAGCATCAACAAGCGGTCAACAAAGCATTGGATGAAACAAAAGACGTAATTAATGTCACCACTAGAGAGGCAACACGAGAAATTCCTCAATATACACGAAAATTAGGTGACATACAAGAACAAACCATTAAAACTACTAGAGAAATCGCTGATAACTACATAGAATCACAAAAAGAAATAATTAGCATTTATCAATCAGTGTGGACTCCATTTGTAGAAAATGCAAATAGCAGATTCTGGTACTATATATCGATATCTCCAAAAGGATTAGCTGAGACATTTGGAACAGTAGTTAGCAATTTTGCAGACAACGTAATCGCAACTACTCGACTAGCAAATAATGTAGTCTCCGCTAACATGGAGCAATCCAGTATAACACTGCAGCGAACAAAAGACAATTTAAAAGAGTTTTCAAGACTAGGTATAAATGCGGCTAGGACGTTTCATGAAGCTTCGAATGATGTGGTTACTACTGTGTTCTCTACAGCAGAAACGGGACCATCATCGAGACCAACAAGATAAGTTAGTAAATAAAAACGGAGAATAACTCCGCAAAACACCATTTTTTTATTGTTTGAATTATTTATGTAAAGACCTTGGTTAACTTTCTTTCCTTTTTAGTCATCAGTCGTTCCTTTAAGCATAATGTTCCTCATCCGGAAGAAGTGAGTTACATTCTACACACTATTTCGTCCTGACCAATTATGGGAACCACCAGAGTTCTTTAAGGCCTTTTCCTTTATCAGATCTAGAAATTGGTCTGTACTATAAAACATGTACCGTATTTTCTTTATATCAAGTATCTCATTTTATTAGTATTAAACCATCTTTTTGTAGTTCTTCAAGTATTTGATCGCCGTAGTGTTTCAAATTGGCCTTAAATGCACCAATTATCTCTCTTGCAGTATGATAGTAGAGAAACCAGATTAGATATTCATCGGTACCGTATCCTTGATGGACAATTTTGCTTTCCAAAGTATTCAGTCTTTTCAAAGAATCAGTTTTGAAGTATCGTTCTAGGTGAAGTTTTTCTACTCTTTTCCATATGGCTTTCAGAGTGGGAATATCTTTGCCTAGGAAGATTACTTGATTATTGCTATATCTCTGACTTTTTTTAGGATTAAATAGTTCCCTTGTAATAGAAGTCTCTACTGCAGATCTTAATAGTGCAAATCCGGCTAATCTTCCCATATTTCCATGCAAGAGCAATTCCTTTGTTGCAGCTAATAGCTCATCATGTCCTATATCTGATTTCTTAGCAAGAATGGTATGTTCTTTATTATTAAGATCAATCTTGTTACATGTTAGAACAAATAGGTTATAATACTGTATGATTGTATTACGTATACTTATCAAATATCCATAAAATTCTTGGTAAGCACGAACAAAATGATTAAATGCTATTCTCTTTTCCTGCCTGCTTGTATTTATATAATTATTATAGTATGTTTTCAGTTCTGCTGACATTTTTACCGCATCTTGAGCGAGCGATTGTAAAGTTGATAAACTCATAGTCCAATGGGCATAATGAAATGACAACTCATCCTGTAAAAGATCATCCTCTATGTAAAAGGCCATTTTGATTATAGAGGGGGGTTTTGAGAACTTTTTAAATGCAATTACATTGTTCTGAACACTTGTCAGATTTTTTATGTTTCTTAAATCCTCGTCTATTATCTTATTTATTTCGTTTCTTGCTCTGCCAAGTTCTTCTGTGATTTCACTATGAATTAACTCGTATGGAAGAATGTTTTCAAATTTACTGTAATAAGACGCTATAGTCTGTATTTTAGAATCCATTATTGTATGTAAGAAATGATAAAGATATACTTTCTTACTTGACCTTGCGAACAATCTAAACTTAAGGGAAGGGAAAGCAGATAAAAAAAGAATGAAGTCACTTTCCTCTTTATTTGCACGCACTTACTTTGTCGTACTCATCACGCTCATAGCTATTATTTGTAATAGTCACTGGTTCCCTGCTTGACTAATAAACTCTTTAGTAGATAACAGTACATGTCCATAAGCGGGAAAATTAATTTCTACGGTTGCCAGAAGCAACGTTGTGGTAACATTATTACCAATAGATAATCCCGATATTTAATAAGGAATCCATGTATAATTGGCATGTAAAACGATAAGAGATGCGTTTTCCAAGGAATTTGAACACGAGCTATTCCTGCTAACTTAAATTGGATGCCAGCCAAATACATTTATTGCATAATAGGTTGGTTATTTTTTGTCTTCTGCCAAACATCACAGATAACTTCAAAGATTGTTTGGCTAATAGAATCATTAGACTTTTTATCCCATAATTTAGCTACACAATCACCAGGAGTGCTTTTGTTTTCTAGTCGTCTGTCTAAAATATTAAGAAATTCTATACTCATACCTAAATCAGACAGACCTTTGCGTGCAAAATCAAGTTGGCCTTTTATTGTCTCTATTATGTTAAAATGCGTTTTAGCATTATATCCTGAGCGAACTGCAGCTAATCTTTCTTCTCTTAATGAAGACAGTGGTCTTAGTTGTCTTTCTTCATATATTGCTCTATTCAAGTAGCCAATAAAGAATTCTATCATTGCCATTAATTCTTTTACAGTTGGTTGTACTGATACTACCCTAGTTTCAACTCGATAGTAATCAGAGTTTAAACGAATACGAGCATCGTCATGTCTTTCCTTTTCAAGTCCAAAATAATCTTTTGCAACATTTGGCTCTCGGGAGTTAATATAGTCAATATAATCCTCAACACTGCTAAGATACCTTGAAATTGCAGGGAAACCCGAATTCTGTCCTTCTGATTGATCATATAAATAAATTCTTGGTTCATGAAGTGAATATACTCGACCAGCAAAAAGTCTGCTGTTGGCTCCAAGTACTATTGCTGATGGAATTATGTTTAGTATATGATTGAACATCATTGCGGTATAATGAGGGTTTTTTCCTTGCAAATGGAAATGAAAACCTTGAATCGCAGCTGCTACATGCATTGCTTTAAATTTTTGTCCTTCAATTTCAACATCTGGCATCTTCTTCTGCCACTCTGATAGTTTATTGTATCTAGGTTTATTTGTAATGAGACTATCACCTTTTATAATTTCAGGCGATGGATTACCACCAAGGAAGACTGGAATTACTTCCTTGTTCTGGTATACTTTCTTGATAGATTTGTCAAGATGCTCTATAAATTCTTCAAAGATATCATTAAGGTGTTCAAGGTCAGTCATTGCTACAGGAGAGGTCTTGTATTCAAATTGGCATATGCCATATTCATAATCAAGAAGATGGCTAGTTCCTTGATGTTCTTTGATCAATAGTTCTGCATTAACTGGTATTCCATCTTTGTCAAGCAAGCATCCTTCAATTTCTACTCCAACTCTGAAAGTTTCATCGATCCTTTCAGCATCATGGTGTACTCTACTCTTTAGCCCTTTTGTTTGAATGGCAGTGGAATAATCCAATTCAATACCACACTATTGTATTGTAATTCTGAATAGTTTAAGGTTGGCGGATAT